>NZ_JBFTRT010000023.1:0-16495 GCF_056399685.1 Pedobacter sp. 01N416 | reverse complement strand
ACTCGGATGTATGGCGCAAAAAAGCGATACACTGGTTACCTATAATTTTGGAGGTAGCTCCACAAAAAAGGAAAGTGTAAGCGTATATAAAATTAACAAGAGAGATACGCTCGCATGGGTTAAAACTACCGCCGATAAAAACTTTGTTCTGCTTAAAAAAGAGACCTTTGCCGATGAGCAGCTAACGATACATAATGGAAACTATCAGGAGTTTTTGAATGGCAAACTCTTTATCCACGGACATTATGATAAGAATGCTAAAGTAGGAAAATGGATCATTTACGATTCTTTGGGCAACACGGCGCAAGAAATCCATTTCTTGAACAATAAGTTTGATGGTTTATATAAATCTTATTATGATAAAGAGCATATAAAAGATCAAGGTTGTTTTAGTCGGGGCCTAAAAACCGGGGAATGGAAATTCTTTTACCTCAACCAACAACTGGCAGCCAAAGAGCTTTATAATACAACAGGCGATTTAACAGACAGTGCGTATTTTGATCAAAACGATCGGCCAACGGTGAAGAAAAACATTTTAACCGAGCCAATTTTCAAGGGCGGTTATCCGAGGTTTTATAAATTCCTGGCTAAAAACCTTCGTTTTCCTGACCCCGATCTAACTGGCAGGGTAGTTTGTTCCGTAACGGTAAATACCGACGGCCGTTTATCAAACATCGAAATATTTTCCTCATCGCACGATAGCCTAAGTCAGGAAGCCATTAGGGTGCYCAAATTATCACCTCCATGGCTTCCAGGTACTTTGTTTGGTGAACCTATGGCTATGCAAACCAAAATTGCAATCAACTTTACAATTAACTGATGATTTCTTTTTTGATAACTGAACCATCCTAAACGGAGTTTATTTGGAAAGAAAAAGTAGATGTAAAATTAGTGCCCAGCAATGAACAACTATCGGAAGTTAGGGATATCGCTAACAAAAAAAGTTATAGCTTTATTCTCAAGAAAGTGAAAGTTTAATAATACCAAACCGTTTAATAAATTATTAAAAATTATTATCTTCATTAAAACTTCATATCAATTAATCAATTTTATATCAACAAATAACGAGTAAACAAAAATTAAGGATTATGAAACCTCTGAGTGAAAACGAAGAAGCTTTATGGTAATTAAAAAACAAATCTAAAAAACATGAAAAAATTATTGAGTTTAATCGCAATCGCAGCATTTGGTTTAACAACAGCATTTGCTCAGACACCAGCAACAGCTCCAGCAGCTAAAGCTAAAACAGTTGTTAAAAAAGAAGTAAAAACTACAACTGCACCAGTAAAAGCAGGTGTAAAACAAGAGGCTAAAAAAGTAGAAACTAAAACAACTACTACAGCTGCTAAAGTAAAAGCAGATGGCACGCCAGATATGCGTTTTAAAGAAAATAAAGCAAAGGCGGTAACTAAAGTTGCTGGTCCAACTAAAAAAGACGGAACAGCTGATATGCGTTACAAAGCAAATAAAGCTGCTGCTAAAAAGAATTAGGTTCAGGTTTATAATTTGAAGGGTCTCCAATGAAAATCGGAGGCCCTTTTTTTGTTTTAATGGTACCTGTTCGAAAGACACATTAGGTGCATTCAAAGAGATGTCGTCATCTCGACTGAAGCGCAGCGGAACGGAGAGATCTATCTAGACAGATTTAGCTTCGCTGAGCACTATGTGGTTCTCGACTACGTTGCACTCCGCTCGAAATGACGGTTTTCGTTGGTCGTGATTTGCAATCACAACCGTTCAAACGGTGGATTTGTAATCCGCACGAGACTATAAGTTTATCGTCTCACCAATTTCTGGCAACAATAGTGTTTTATTTTCGCGTTTAAATTTATCTAACGCAGCCTGAGTATCAATTTCGATTACCGGAAAGGTATTGTAGTGTACACCGATTACATGATCACAGTCGAAATATTTAGTCGCAACCAAAGCATCATCAACATCCATGGTATAATTTCCGCCGATAGGTAAAATGGCATAATCCAGGTTGTAAATATCAGCCAAAACTTTCATCTCGATGGTTAAACCTGTATCGCCTGCAAAGTAAATCTGTTTGCCATCCACTTCAAGTACAAAGCCTGCAGGATTACCTCCGTAACTTCCATCTGGCAAACCCGATGAGTGGGTTGCAGGCACCATGCGTACAGTTCCCCAATCAAACGTAAATTTGCCAAAATTCATTCCATGTACTTTTTCTACACCTTGTTTACTTGCCCAATCTACTACTTCTGGCATGGCAATAACTGTAGCTTGGGTTTGCTTGGCTAGTTCTACCAGATCGGCCACATGATCGCCATGGCCATGACTAACCAGGATATAATCGGCCTCAATGGCTTTAATATCTATATGTTTAGCTAATGGATTGTGCGATATAAACGGATCGAATAGTAGTTTTTTACCGGCTGCCTCTAACAGGAAGCAAGATTGGCCGTAATAGGTATATTTCATAATAATAGTATCAAGATTTGAGTCTCGAGTAGCAAGATCGATTCTTCTTAGGATAAACAGTTAAGTTAACTAATGGTTTTATTGCCCAAACATACCGCCTAAGCCTCCAAGCATATCTTGTGCTGATGCCTGCATTTCGGCGGCACTTACCTGTTCGGCGCTTGCCATAGCCTTATTAATAGCCGTTAACAAAAGTTCTTCTAATTCTTCCTTATCGGCATTTTTCAAAAACTCCTCATCAATGGAAATTCCGGTGATGGCCTTGTTTGCTGTAGCGGTGATTTTTATGGCACCATTTTCAACTTCGCCAAATACTGAGATCGTATCAAGGCGTTTTTTAATTTCCTCGGCTTTTTGTTGAGCCGCAAATAATTTATCGAACATAATCGTTTTGTTTTAGAATCAAACTAAATCCGGCCTAAAATCGTATTGGCTTCATCAAGAAAGCGCTCAATCTTTTTAGTGCCTGTAAAGCTTTTAAGGATTAAAGTGGTTGTTTTGTTTTTGGTAGGCAATAAAATCTCTGCCCTAACTTCGGTGCCCGAATAAATAAGATTGGTTGTTTTACGGATAATATGAAAACGGACCAGGTCATCAAATGGATATTCTTTTAATACGCGGCCGGCAAAAGTGGAACGGATAATTTTCCTCTGGCTTTTATCAAAACGGATGTTGGAGGTTGCTGCAAAAAGAAGCGCTAAGCCAATAACCGCCGGAAAATAGGTGAGTAATATTTTTTGAAAAAAACCTTCGTTTGTTAAAAAATCTGGGTTAAGCAATATCGCAACGGTAACTCCTATCAAAATCAATCCCATGATTAAGCTGCCTATCTTATTATCGCGCAATAGGTACACGCCACCCTCTTCTTTAAAAAACTGAAAGTCGTAAATAGTTTGTTTAGGAATTACCGGTGCATTTGCAAAAACAAGTTCATCGATTTTTGGAAGAACTTCCTGTTGAAATTGAATCAGATTCGGATTGGTAGCTTTGTTATAACCGCTGGAGACGATTATACCCTTGCCATGCCGGTTGCTTTTTTTAAACAGCCTATAATTATATCCACTACCCATGATTTCATAAGCCTGTACCGAAGCAATATCATCAAAGGGGATTGAACCTGTTGGCAAAAAACCGATCTTCTTATATAGAACCCTGCTGTTGCCATCAAAAATTACTTTTGTTTCAGCAATAAAAATCAGTAGTAACGGAATTAATAACAGGCAGCCATAATATCCAAGAGTGACACCAGCAGAATAGCCCTGTACCGATCTCGATAAAAAGAAAATAAAGGCCGCAATTAATACAAAAAATATAAGTCCAACTATCCTTAAATTTCTTTTCGGATAGATGATCAACATGCTTGACTCAATAATCCATTTAGTTTTTGCCATAAAAATTAATCTTCGTCAGAACCCGGCAAGCTTCCGTTGCCGTGGTAAGCCCCTTTACGGATAACCGGCATATTGAAATGTTTGTACAGCTCATCAAGATGCATCAAACTTCCATTAGTAAGGTTACCTAAAAATATGATTACAATATTTTTGTCTAAATCTCGCACATAAATATGACGGAAACCATGCCACCAACCCGTATGATAAACTACTTTGTCCATCTTCTCGCCATCGAATATTCTCCAGCCATAGCCATAGTTAAAATGGCCGTTTATAGGTTTATTGCGACCTACATACGCCGAATCGAGACTCTTTTTGGTCAGTAATCTTCCGTTTTTCAAGTATTTATCAAATAATACCAAATCGTGGACCGTGCTATAAATGCCTTTATCTCCAACAGGACCGTCTAGAAAATTCTGCGCAACAGAATATCTGAAACTATTGCGGTCGTGACCAACCACATCAACCGGAATTTTTTCATACTCAGTGGTGCTATATACATGCGTGTGCTTTAATCCAGCTGGTTTAAACACATGCTCCATCATGTACTGCGAGTAACGTTGTCCGGTAACCTTTTCTATAATGGCACCCAAAACCATAAAGTTCGAGTTGTTATAGTGAAAGCGGTTATCTGGTTTAGTGTATGGGTTTGGTTTCCGCTCAGCAATAACATTCATTACTTCCTGATTGGTTACGCCTTTTTTCATGTTTCGTTTTTCCTTACGCCAGATATCATCTATAAAGTACACATAGTTCATCATGCCGCTGCGGTGAGAAAGCAATAATTTCACCGTTATGCCCTCGTATGGGAAATTAGGATAGAATTTTTTTACATTATCGTTTAACGAAAGTTTTCCGGCTTCTACCAATTGCATAATGGCTGTACCGGTAAAGGTTTTGGTAATTGAAGCCAGCTCAAATTCTGAGTTGATGGTTAAGCTATCGCGATGCAGGTAATCGGCCCATCCAACGGCTTTTTCGTAAAGAATTTTTCCATCTTTGGCTACCAGCATATTTCCGTTGAAATTGAATTTCCGGTGTAGGTTATCTACAAAATCAGCAATCCATTTATCACCTTTTTGCGGATTATAAACCAATAGAAGGCTATCTGCTTTGTCGTCGTCTTTGGTGCGGATTTTTTTTTCAGCGGCCTTTTTCTCTTCAGATTTTTTGCTTGAACATGCGGTTAGTAAAGTTACAGAGAGGGCTAATGCTGAACATATATATCGAAAATTCATTTATATTAGGGATAGTGTATTTAAAACCCGAAAATTAAAGAATTTTAGACGGTTAAAACGAAAGAGTTTTACACATTTTCGCAATTTTGATTGTACCAGCATTCAAATAAGTGACCTTTACTTCCATAAACGGGGTCGCTGTCTGGATTTTTCACTTTGGCTATGGTTTCATCTGCTTCAGGCCGTTCTTCGGCTTTGCCATATTTAATATCGTAATCTGAGCCATTCGGGTATGCACCAACAACAGTGAAGTCGTCGGTTGAGTTCAGTTTTTTATGTGCCACACCCGCAGGGATAATAATTACATCGCCTTTATCCAGTTCTATACAAACACCATGTTCACCTCCAAACTGTACATCGGCCTTGCCACAAAATACACCCATTACTTCGTGCGTATTGCTGTGGTAGTGGTGGTAATCAAAAATACCATCAACCCAGGTATTGGTATAACCGTTCTGTGCGAAAACTTTCTTGATTACTTCTTCTGTATCATCAGGGTGCAACCTAAATGTACCTTTGTAAATCATTAACGGTAAAGTAGGATTGTTCGGGAAATTGCCATTCTCCTCTATTTTATGTGCAACTAAATAAGCTTCTTGTATCAATTTTTCTTTGTCCATGATTTGCGGGTGTTTTAATAGTTAACAAAGTAATGGGCAAAGGGTTTAGAGATCGCGATTTTTTCTCCCGCAGATCCAAGGAGATTACCGCAGATTGTGGTTCTTTTATCTATCTGCGTCGGTTGCGATATCTGCGGGAAAATTTGCATTTGGGTTTTCTCCCACAGATTTAAGAAGATCGACGCAGAGTCGCTTTCTTTTTCTTAGAATTTTGATAATTACAGAGATTATAATATTTTTAGTTAATCATCCTGATTTAAGAATAGCCATTAAATTTTTATACTATGGATGAGAATGATATCTCCTACCAGATTAGGGGTGCAATATTTACAGTTTACAATGCGTTAGGCCCTGGTTTGTTAGAATCTGTTTACGAAACGGTACTGGCTTATGTTTTAACCGAAAACGGCTTAGATGTTAAGCAACAGGTAAAATTACCAGTTGTCTTTGAAGGTATAACTCTTGATGCCGGCTATCGGATAGATTTATTAATAAACGATCTGGTCATTATCGAAGTAAAATCAGTAGAAACACTTGCGCCTGTTCACCRTAAGCAGGTACTTACTTACCTGAAACTTTCTGGCTTACGACTTGGAATGCTTGTTAATTTTAATTCTTCAAACATATCACAATCAATCTGGAGAAAAGTGAATGGCCTTTAATAAATGTTTTCTATAGATTTAAGAAGATTAATGCAGATTTCAACTATTTTTATCTGTGCACTTTGCGATATCTGCGGGAAACAATTTGCTATTTGGGTTTTGTCCCACAGATTTAAGAAGATTCGCGCAGATTAAAGTTGTTGATATTCAGTACCAGAGATAAGAGACTTCCCAGCTAACTTTTAAGCGGTAATCTTTTTCCATAGCTTAACTGGCGCCAGATCCATTCGATGGGGCCATAATTATACCTCGAAAGCCACCATTTGCTAAAGTAAACCTGCAGCGTGTAAATAATAATCGCCAATATTAAATAAAAGCCTATTGGCATTGATGTCCAGATACCAAGACCAAAGCCAGAAAAAATAAGCAGGCCGATCAGGTTTTGTACCATATAATTGGTCAGGGTCATTTTGCCCATAACTGCCAAATTACCCAAAAAGGTTTTGCATTTACCTGAAATATACAGCCAGCAAATGGCGCTGGAAATAAATAACATGGTGCTTAAAATTAGCCAATAACGTATGTTATAATAATCCTTAACGTTCCACTTTAATTTATCGATAATAGGAAAATAGGCAGAAAGCATTAGGGTAACACCCAATGAAATCCAAAACATTTTTTTTACCAGCTTTATTTTGGTTGGCAATGCATTAAAGAAATTGATCTTGTACAGGCTAAAACCCCATAAAAAACAACAGAACATTACAACATGTACGGTATATAAGTACGGCTTACTGATCATTTGGGCAACATAGGTGCCTTTTAGTCCGAAGTACAGTACATCTACCAGGTGATTGCTCCTGTAGAGGTAAAACAGTTTTGTGATATCCTCGCGGCCAGTGTCGTGCAGCGAGTTGACAAAAGCACTTAATGCCGGAATAATCAACAAGAGCACCAAGCTTACCGCAAAAGTGGTTTTGGCCGAGCTTCGATAGAAGAATAGCAGTAACAGCCCTAAAATGGCATAATCTTTTAGAATATCGCCAAAAAACAATGCACTGTTAATTAATGCGAGCACCAGCAGCCAGAACATGCGACCTGCAAAAAAAGTATAAGGATTCTGCCCCTTATTGCCTATGTTGTTCATTAGAACAGCAAAACCGTAGCCAAAAAGCAAACTCAACATTGTCCACGATTTGGCTGCAAAAACTGTCTTTGAGAAATACATCAAGCCGTCGGTTAAACCATCTGGCTTGAAGAGAACAGAGTCTTTATCCAGTACAAAAAAATCATAATAATTCATCAAAACAACACCTAAAAGCGCCCAGCCTCTAAGTATATCAATAATCATCGTGCGCTGATTGAGTTGGATAGGTTGGCTTGATAGGGTATTCATACAGTAGAAATTAATTATCTTGCTTAAAGGCACGATAGAATATTTTATTAGAATTTAATGGTGCTTATTATAAAGAATGATGATGATGATGACAAAAAGGGGGATACACTACTGGTATCCCCTCAATTTTACTTCTGGCTTTCTGCCCATGTATCCATCTTCGCTTCAAAAACAGATAAGGGGAACGATCCATCTTTTAAAACCGCAGTATGAAAAGCTGCCAGTTTAAATTTCGGGCCTAATTCTTTTTCATATTTAGTTCTCAACTCTCTTATTTTCATTGCACCTGTTTTATAGCCTAAAGCTTGTGCAGGTATGCCCATGTAACGTTCAATTTCTGCTGTTGCACCTTCAGTGCTGATGGCTTCATTGTCTGTCATGTATTTTATGGCTTCTTCTCTGCTCATGTTTTTGGTATGGATGGCCACATCAACCACTAAACGGATTGCCCTATGCATTTCATCGCCCAAAGCGCCCATATGCTGGTAAGGATCTTGGTATAGGCCTAGTTCTTTACCTAATGATTCACAATATAATGCCCAACCCTCTACATAAGCATTATGTCCGCCAAAACGGCGGAAATTAGGAAGTGATTTATTTTCTTGCGTTAAAGAAATCTGATAATGGTGACCTGGAATTGCCTCGTGAAGAAAAAGAGATTCCATGCCCGAAGTGGTGTTAAATGTTTTAGCGTCTAAAATTGGCACATAAAAAATCCCTGGGCGAGACCCGTCAGCTGAACCTGGATTATACTCTGCACTGGCCGATGCTGCTCTGAAAGCTTCCGTTTGGCGGATTTCGAAAGGTGTTTTAGGTTCAACATCAAACATCTTTTTCAGATTGGGTTTCATGCGCTGGTGGATGTTTTCAAAAGCGGCTAAAACTTCTTTTGGTGTTTTATAAGGCATGAATTTTTTGTCTGTTTTCATATATTCGAAAAAAGCCTTCAAATCGCCCTTAAATCCAACTAAGTTTTTGATGCTATCCATTTGGCCTTTAATCCTGGCAACTTCTTTTAAGCCAGTTTGATAGATCTCCTCGGGCGTTTTATTGGTGGTAGTTTGTTGTTTAACCAGATAAGTGTACCAGGCCAAACCACCTGGCATGGCAGAATAGCCTGAAGTAGTTCTTGTTTTTGGTAGATATTCGTTCTGCAGGTAATCGCCCAGTTTTTTATAGGTAGGGATAATTACTTTAGTGATCGAATTGCGGTAAGCTTCTGTTAATTTTTGTTTATCTGCCGCAGAAAAACTTGCAGGCATTAATTTGATCGGCCCATAAAATAAACTTTCTTCGGGTGTAGCTACAACCATGCTCTGCATTTGAGGAATCATTTTAATCACCAATGCTTTCGGCAATACAATACCGGCGGCAGCACCTTTTTTAAAATTGCCAATGGCAGTATCGGCCCATATCGAAAATGCATCAATACGTTTTAACCAATCTTCATAATTTTTTACCGTTTTAAAAGGCTGAATACCCGTGCCAGCACCGAACTGACCAATGGTTAAAGGCAAAGCAAACATCTGGTTAAACGGTAGGTATTCGAAGTGATATTTAAGCCCTTCGATATTGATCTCCAACTGATCTTTTAAATAATCGAAAGATAATTTGTCGTTTGCACTTAGGCTTTCTCTATCGTATTTGCCCAGGCTATCTAAATAACGCTCGTTATAGCTTTTAAATTCTTTTATATAGGCTTGCGACCCATCGTTGGCTAAAAGGTCGTTATAACGCTCGTCGCCGATATAGGTGGCGTTAATGGGGTTCAGTTTTAATCCTTCCTGGTAGTATTGTTCGCACAATGCTGCAAAAGCTTTGTTTTCGGTGGTATTGTCTGAACTGCTTTTTTGTTTACAGGCGGTAAAAGCCGTAATACAGGCAGCAAAAAGAAATATCTTTTTCATTTATTTTGGGTTAAGGTTCTAATCAAAAATAGCAAATTATTAGCCATTTACGAGCGGCTCTCCTTAACGCAAAAAAGCCATCCCTTTTTAAGGATGGCTTTAGTATATGATCAGTATTAACTGAAAACTGTGAATTGCTAGCTGATTAAGCTAATAACCTGATTGGCTCTTCTAATAAACCTTTTAATGTTTGTAAGAACTGTGCTCCGGTTGCACCATCAACCACACGGTGATCGCAACCTAAAGTCAATTTCATTACGTTACCAGGAACAACAGCGCCGTTTTTAACAACAGGAACCTGTTGTATAGCACCTACTGATAAAATTGCACCATCAGGAGAGTTGATGATTGAAGTAAACTCATCAATCCCAAACATACCTAAGTTAGATACGGTGAAAGTAGAACCTTCCCAATCTGCTGGTTGTAATTTTTTAGCTTTTGCTTTACCGCCAAAATCTTTTACTTCTGCAGAGATGTGTGATAAAGATTTGCCATCAGCAAAACGCACTACTGGTACCAATAAACCATCTTCAACAGCCATAGCTACACCAATGTTGGTATGTTCGTTAAATCTGATTTTATCGCCACCCCATGATGAGTTAACAGCAGGGTGTTTTTTCAATGCAACAGCAACCGCTTTAATTACGATATCATTGAAAGAAACCTTAACAGGAGCAACAGCGTTGATTGCCGTACGTGCAGCCATTGCATTGTCCATATCAATGCTGATGGTTAAGTAGAAGTGTGGAGCAGTAAATAAACTTTCTGCTAAACGTTTTGCAATTACTTTTCGCATCTGCGAAACCGGAGCTTCAGTAAATTTAACTTCACCAACAAATTGAGGAATAACTGGTGCTGGTGCAGCAGCTTTCTCTGCAGCCGGAGCTGATGCAGATTCTGATTTTGCTGGCGCTGCACTTGGTTTAAAGTTTTCGATATCTTTTTTAATGATACGTCCACCTTCTGCACTACCTGCAACCTGTGCTAAATCGATCCCTTTATCTTTAGCAATTTTCTTAGCTAAAGGAGATGCTTTAACGCGGCTATCGGCGTTGTCTGCAGTTGTACCACATGATGAGGTTCTTGGTGTTTCAATTTCTGCAACATTTGCAGATTTTTCTTCTTTAGGTGCTTCAGCACTTTCGGCTTTTGGAGCCGGAGCTGAGCCGCCCGCTAAAATTCCACTCACATCAGTTCCTTCAGGACCAACGATAGCGATAATTCCGTTCACTTTTGCAGCAGCGCCTTTCTCTACACCAATGTGTAATAAAGTTCCGGTTGCATAGCCCATTACTTCCATAGTTGCCTTATCGGTTTCTACATCAGCAAGAACATCATCATCTTTTACTTTATCGCCAACTTTTTTATGCCATTCAGCAATAACACCTTCAGTCATGGTATCGCTTAATAAAGGCATGCGGATAACCGTAACACCTTTTGCTGCTAATTCTTCTTCGCTTAAGCCACCACCCTGAGCTGGTGCAGCTTCTTCTTTTTTCTCTTCAGCTTTTGGAGCTTCTGCGCCTTTTTCAGCTTCTAATGCTGCTTTATAATCTTCGCCTTCTTTACCAATAACGGCCATGATTGCATCAACGGGAACAGCTGTTCCTTCTTCTACACCTACGTATAAAAGAGTTCCATCCCAATAAGATTCCATATCCATTGTTGCTTTGTCAGTTTCTACTTCTGCCAAAACATCGCCGCTTTTCACTTTATCGCCCACTTTTTTATGCCACTTCGCCAAAACCCCTTCGGTCATGGTGTCGCTCATTTTGGGCATTTTAATTACATCAGCCATTATATCTAATTAATTGAAATCTTATTAATATTAGTCCATTACGTAAGGGTAGTCCTGTTGCATATATACATCTTTGTATAATTCTGATGCATCAGGCCAAGGAGATTCTTCAGCAAATTTTACTGCCTGATCTACAATTGCCTTTACTTTAGCTTCCACTTCTTCAATCCAGGCTTGGTCTGCATACTTTTCTTTAAGAATCGTTTCTCTTGCATGCTCAACTGGATCTTTTGCTTTATAATCTTCTAATTCTTCTTTGGTACGGTATTTTGCCGGATCTGACATCGAGTGACCACGGTAACGGTAAGTTCTCATTTCTAAGAAAGTAGGTCCTTCACCTTTACGTGCACGTTGGATCGCTTCGTCCATTGCATTGTGAACAGCAACCGGATCCATACCATCAACTGGCGCACATGGCATATCAAAACCTAAACCTATTTTATAAATATCGGTCATGTTAGTGGTACGTTGTACTGAGGTACCCATTGCATAACCGTTGTTTTCGCAAACAAAAATAACAGGCAATTTCCAAAGCATGGCCATGTTAAAAGTTTCGTTTAATGCACCCTGGCGCACAGCACCATCGCCCATATAACAAATGTTAACATTGTCAGTTCCTTTGTATTTTTCTGCAAAAGCAACGCCAGCACCTAATGGAATCTGACCGCCAACAATTGCATGACCACCGTAGAAGTTATGCTCTTTACTGAACATGTGCATTGAACCACCTTTACCTTTAGAGCAACCTGTAGCTTTACCGTACATTTCTGCCATAATACTATCAGCACTAACTCCTAAAGCTAAGGCATGAGCATGATCACGGTATGTTGTAATCATTGAATCACCTTTTTGCATTGCAGATATTGCACCTGCAACTACAGCTTCTTGTCCAATGTATAAATGACAAAAGCCACGTATTTTTTGTTGTCCGTATAACTGGCCAGTTTTTTCTTCGAATTTGCGCATAAGCAACATCGACTCAAACCACTTTAACCAGGTATCTTTATTTATTTCTACTGCACTCATTTTAGGGTATTTGTTTTTTGCGACAGCAAATCTAATTTTTTTATTGTAATTTTTGGCACTTTTTAGTGTAAAAACATCATAGTATTAGGGTTGTAATCAGATTTAACAGTTGTTTTACAATTAAATATAAACCCTGGCCGCCGATATCGATTTAACAGCGATTTCTTATAATTAAATCAACACCCTTTATCATAATATGGAATCAATTTATTCTGAAATTTAATTCTGTATATATGCTTATTCTCGTAATTTAAAATAAAATCGATTTATTCTTGTTTTGCGTACTGAAGTAAATCGTTTTTTGAGACAAGATGAATTTTTTAGGAGGTGTTTATCACAAAAAATGATGATGGGAAAATAAAAATGTTAATAACTTTCGTTTTTTAACGTCTAACATTTGGATAACATTTGTATAATTAATACTTTTGGTAACCAACAATAAGCCCATGTGGTGTACGTTAATGTGTAAGTGAATACCCAAACATAACTGTATAACATGATTAAAAAATTTTTGTTTTCTACTCTAATTGCTATTTGTACGCTCTCAGCCGCATTTGCGCAAACAAAAACAAAAGAATCTGGTAAAGAATTAAATGATCCCGACAACCTTGCATCACAATATTTTTCGCAGGTTATGGGTGTTGCGGTAGATGCAACTTCGAACTTAAAACTGTACAAGTTTATTTACGAATGGATCGGAACGCCTTATAGTTATGGTGGAAACACTAAAAGAGGGATCGATTGTTCGGCTTTCACTAAAGCGATTTATGATAAAGTTTTCAACACTACCATCAGAAGGAATTCGCGCGATATTTTTAGTATGGTGGATCCACTGTCTAAAGAAGATTTAAAAGAGGGCGATTTAGTTTTCTTTAAGATTAAAAGCAGAAGTATTTCACATGTTGGTATTTACCTTGGCGATAACAGATTTGCACATGCATCAAGTTCTCGTGGCGTAGTAATCAGCAACCTGAACGAGCCTTATTACAGCCGCTATTTTTACAAAGGCGGTCGCGTTTTAGAATCGTTTAAGAAAGAATTTACAGTAGAATAGTTCAGTTAACAGTTGGCCATTTTCGGTTGACAGTAAAAATATATACAATCCTCCTAAAGAAATTTTGGAGGATTTTTTTTTATACCATAAAATCAAGAATGAAGTTTTTCAATACCTTAATCCTTTCTTTCGTCGCAATAGTTATTTTAATTAGCTGCACGAGCAATAATGCACAGATTACCACGCCTGTAGCCAGGCAAGATACGTTAATCAGAAAAATAAAGGATACCATCTCCATTACTGCTGTTGGCGATATTATGCTCGGCTCCGCTTTTCCATCTAAAAGCAACCTCCCTCCTGATGATGCTGTAAACAGCTTCCAGGCGGTTGATAGTTTATTAAAAGGAGATATTGTTTTTGGAAACTTAGAGGGCTGTTTTCTCAACTCAGGCAATTCGAACAAATGTAATGACATTAACCCAAACAACTGCTATGCTTTTAGAATGCCCGAGCGTTATGCCGGGATATATAAGGATGCAGGATTTAATGTTTTAAGCATCGCCAATAACCATGTTGGTGATTTTGATGCCAGGGGAAGAAAAAATACGGCAAGGATTTTAGATTCGCTGCAGATCCATTATGCCGGGCAGGTAAACAAACCTTTTGAAGTTTTTGAAAAAGATAGTGTAAAGTATGCATTCTGTGCCTTTGCGCCAAACGAGAATACGGTATCGATTAATAAAATCGACAGTGCCAAGGCTTTGGTTGCCCGCTTAAAATTGATGGCCGATATTGTGATTGTTTCTTTTCATGGCGGTGGTGAAGGTGCAAGGTTTGAACATGTTCCCCGTAAAAACGAAATTTTTTATAAAGAGAACAGAGGTAATGTTTATGCCTTTGCACATGCAGTTATTGATGCCGGTGCCGATGTAGTGCTGGGGCATGGCCCGCATGTAACCCGGGCTGTTGAAGTGTATAAAAATAAATTCATCGCTTACAGCTTGGGTAATTTTTGCACTTATGGCATGTTTAGCTTAAAAGGCAATAATGGTATTGCGCCCTTGGTTCAACTAAAAATAAATGCGAAGGGCGATTTTCTATATGCAGATATTGTATCAGTTAAACAGGATATGATTAACCGTTTAACTCTGGATGATAATTATGGTGCCTTTAAACGGATTAAAGAATTGACAGATATTGATTTTATTGGCCATCAGCTAAAATTCGCTGATAACAGGATCAGTTTAAAAGATTAATCTTCTGCGACATCAATCTCAATTTATTTCAGAATATTTGTTGTATGAAAAAAGGATTAATACTTCATTATATTATAGGTATTGCAGCTGCAATTTTAGTATTGGCAGCAGCCTACTACATCAACCAAAATTCTGAGAACCTATTGTCTGCAGGAATTATTATCCTGGCGGGTTGCCTGGTTGCTTTTAGCCAGTACCAGATCATCAAGCACAAAAAGAAGCAATAGTATGATAGCAATTATATTACAGGCTACGAAAGCTGATAACTTTAAAGATGGGATCTATCTTGGTTTAGCCATCGGAGCTGCTTTGTATTGTTTGTACTATCTAAAAAGTTTAGGAGAAACCTAGTTTAACTTTCGTCCTTTGTGTTCTTCACCAAGCCAATTCCTGATACAAAGAATATAAGTCCGATGATGCCATAAACCATTAATCCCCTTGTATTTTCGCTGTGGCTTACAAAACCATAGCCAGCGTATATTAAACCAATTATACCAAGTACGGTTAAGATGGTTCCAAAAGTGCGTTTTACATTCATATGATTATTATTTAATAAGGTAAAGACAAAATATCATCGTTTTTGTTTTAAGGAAACAAAGAAGTCCATCTCATTGACTGAAATGGACTTCTTTTATTAAATGAAAAGGTAACTTACCAAACACCTAATCTGTTTGCCGGAGTTACATACATTTTTGCTGTTGCAGGAATATTGAATGCCTTGTAAAATGCTTCCATATTATAAACAGGGCCGTTTACTCGGAACATCTCCGGGCTATGCGGATCTGTTTTTAACCTTACACGCATACTTTCATCGCGGGTTTTGATTCTCCATACCTGGGCAAAGCTTAAAAAGAAACGTTGGTCAGGAGTAAAACCATCAACCTTTTTATCGCCTTTTCCTTGCTCAGTTAATTTAAAGGCATCGTAAGCAATGTTTAAGCCACCAATATCGGCAAGGTTTTCGCCCAATGTTAATGAACCGTTTACATGCTGATTATCCAACAGCGAGAAGTTGTTGTAAAATGTTTCTACTTTACCGGCCTTAGTTTTAAATTTATCGGCATCGGCTTTTGTCCACCATTCTTTTAAGTTGCCTACTGCATCGTACTGGCGACCTTGATCGTCAAAACCATGCGTCATTTCGTGACCAATTACAGCACCTATTGCACCATAGTTAATGGCGTCATCTGCGGTAAAATCAAAGAACGGGAACTGTAAAATTCCGGCAGGGAAAACAATTTCGTTGAAAGACGGATTGTAATAGGCATTAACCGTCGGTGGAGTCATTCCCCACTCGGTTTTATCAACGTTTTTGCCGAGTTTATCCATCATTTCTTTGTAGGCATGTTTACTCGCCGATTGAAGGTTTGCATAATAAGTGTTTTTCGAAACCTCAACATCATCATACTTTTTCCATTTATCAGGATAGCCGATTTTTTTGATAAATGCATTTAGTTTTTCTAAAGCTTTCTTTTTGGTTTCAGGTGTCATCCAATCTACCTTCTGGATTCTTTCTGCATATACTTTCTGTAAATTGTTTACCAGGGTTAACATACGCTCTTTAGCCTCAGGCTTAAAATACTTTTCGGCATATAACTGACCTAAAAGCTCACCTAAATTACGATCGGTAGCATTTACGATGGCTTTCCATCTTTCTGTTGGAGCCTGTTGACCATATAGCGTTTTGGAGAAAAAATCGAATTTAGCATCTCTGAATTTTTTGGTAAAAGCATTGGACGATCTGTTTAAAGCGTCAAATTTTAATTTTTCTTTCCAAATTTCGATAGGCTGGCTTTTTACCAGGGCTGATAAGGTTTGATAA
>NZ_JBFTRT010000022.1:0-25756 GCF_056399685.1 Pedobacter sp. 01N416 | reverse complement strand
CCTTATAACATACCAAGAATCGCCATAAGTAAAGTTTAAGCCTACATTGTAATTAACTTCACCAGCTTTATTATTGTAATTTAAACTTAAATCAATACCATTTGCTTTCATTTTGCCATAATTTACTGATGGTAAAGGGCGACTAAAAGTTGGGGGTGTAGATTGAATTTTAGTGCTTAAAATATCATAGGTAAGCGTATGCCAATATTCTGCTGTAGCCGTAAAGTGTTTTAAGAAACTGATATCAACACCAAAATTTTTGTTCAAGTATTTTTCCCAGGTAATGTTTGGATTCGGATATACACTATATTGTATACCTGGATAAAGTGAAGGCGAGTCGCCAAAAATTGCACTGTTGCCAGCTGCGTATTTATCTTCATATTGCCAGCGTAAAGCATTAAAATCATCCCTAGCCCCATTTGGGTCTATTGGCACAAAATCGTTACCTGTTTGCCCAACTGAAGCTCTTATTTTTAAGGCTTCAATTCCTTTTACATTTTTAAAGAAATTTTCTTTAGAAATTACCCAAGCTGTAGATACAGAAGGGAAGAAACCCCAACGTTTATCTTTAGGGAAATATACTGAACCATCATAGCGATAAGCAAAAGTAGCAATATACTTGTCTGCGTAATCATAAGCAAATTGCCCGATAAACGATTTACGACCTGTTGTTGGCAGAAAACCATACATGTTACTAATTTGTTTTGTAGCTGTGCCATTTACAACACCTCCGCCACCAGTAGAAGCCCACCATTGGTCGGTAGTATAAATAGGGAAACCATTAATGGTGGCATCTATACCGTCGTACTTCCTTTCTTGACGCTCATACACCAATGCCGCATTTACATGATGTTTGCCAAAGTTTCTATCAAAGTTTAATTGAAGATTTAATTGATCCTCTTGATTCCAGGCTGATTTTTTTTGTATACTAGGCGTATGGAAACTAAGGCGCTGCCCTACATTAGAATTTAAATCCCAAATGCCGGGCTCAATTTGTTTCAATTGGTAATAGGTAAAAGGATGTTGGTATATTTTTTGATTGCTATTATTAAAACTTTTTATATAACCAACTTTAGCACTTAATCCTTCTAAAAAGGGCGCTTTGTAGGTTAAATTTAAGTTAGCTATAGAACTCAAGCTTTCTGAATTGTTGTAACCTGCTAATCCATTTGCTTCAGCCGGTTTGTTGGTAATCCAAAAATAATCTACCGGTAAACCCGAGGCAGAAAAAGATGGCATATAAGGTTGCCATACCATGAGTTTAGGATACATATCTCCTGACCAATCGCCTTGGGGGGCAGAAAATTTATTATTGTTTAAGCTAAGGCCGGCAAAAACCGCTACATCTTTGGTAAGGTTAGCTGTTATATTTGCCCTAACATTATATTTTTTCATGTTGGTGTTCTTGATAAATGTTTCTTGATCCACATAAGAACCGCCGATAAAATATTGAAGCTTATCTGTACCGCCAGATGCGCTTAAATTATGTGTAGTAATATAAGGGTTTACGTAAACATCTTTTAAGGCGTTGAAACCATAGCCCTTGCCACCACCAAAATCTGTATCTTTAAAGTAAGCTTGTGCAGCAGGGGTCCAAACGTTGTCTGCCGCTCCTGCAATTCTATGGTAAATATCGCCCCATTCCATAATATTGGTTAGCTTCATGTTATTTCCGCGAACGTCTTTTCCGGTATTTACCGAGTAGTTAACCGTTGCTTTACCTGCTTTACCGCGTTTGGTAGTAACCATTACTACACCGCCACCAGCACGAGAACCATAGACAGCCGTAGTAGCTGCGTCTTTTAAAATGCTTATTTCATCGATATCATTAGGGCTTAAATTATTAAACTCTGCAGCGTCGCTAGTAACTTTTCCGTCAATTACATATAAAGTTGGGGCAGGATTCCATGAACTTGATGTTCTTATGCTTATACTAGGCTGTTCTCCTGGTTTGCCACTTGGTGTAGAAACACTTAAACCAGACATTCTGCCAGCTAATAAATTACCTACTGATGTGGTCGGGATTTCAGTGTCTTTGTCTGTAAATTTAACTGTAGCTACAGATCCGCTTAAAAGCGTTTTCTTTTGCTTTGAATAACCGACAATTACCGTTTCACCTAAATTAATAGCGGTAGAGACCATTTCTATTACCATTCCCGCTTTAGGTGTAACGGTTACAGTTTTATACCCGGTCATTGTAATTTTTAGCAATGCGCCACTGGGTACGGCAATTGTAAATTTACCCGACTCATCCGCCATTACCGAGGATGCAGCTCCCCCTGTAACAGTAATTGTGGCAGCTGCCAATGGAACTTTCCCTTCTGCATCAACTACTTTTCCCGATATTTTTACCTGCGCAAAAACATGATAGGACTGCAGTAAGATGAAAACGATTCCGAGCACCCTTAAGTGCATTTGTAATACCTGTTTCATAATCTTGATCTTTGGTTGGTTAGTTTTTTTGTTTGGTTTTTTCTTGGTTAGTTTAGAGCATAACAAAACAATCCATGCTGTTAGGATAAATCTCAGAAGAATACCTAGCCGCAACTACCACTAATTTGATCGTTTACAATGTTTTTTTTGCCCTTACCCTTGCTGGTGAATAAAATATGCCCTGAAACATCAAATAAACCACATCAGGGCTATCTACGTGAACTTTACCTCCTTCTCTGCCCAGGCATTTACAGTATTGTTGAGGTTTATCGAAGCAAAAAGTATAAAGGATCTATTAGGATGTAGATATAATTTTTTTATTTAAATCATTATTTAGACTTATTAAAAATAATTTGGATAAAAGCAATTAAAACGATTTCTTTGTAGGCATAAACCAATCATACTGCATAAGGGAATGCAACGCTCAAAAATGAAATCAGAACAGAATCCTAAAAGTCTAAACTGGGCAAAACACCAGAAACGGTGGTTTGGCAAATGGCATCTTTATGTTGGTATTATTGCAGGAGCAATTGTAGCTTTTGTAGGTGTTACCGGTAGTATTTTGGTTTTTCAGGATGAGATTGACCGTGCGCTGAATCCTACCCTGTTCGAGGTAATTGCAAAGAAACAAAAAATGCCCGTTGAGGATATTGTACCCTTGATCAGGAAAAACTATCCGGATCTGAAAATAGATTATCTGATGCTCAACAACTTCAAAAACCCCAATGAAGCTTACAGCGTTCTGAATTCAAAAAGTGGCGGAGAAACTTTTATTAATCCATATACCGGAAAAACAACGGGTAAAAGAATCCATACCAGCTCTTTTATCCATGTGGTTACCGAACTTCACCGAACATTGCTTATCCCTGTTGCCGGGCGTTATATCTGCGGACTGGCTTCCCTCTGCCTTTTAATTTTAACCATTTCAGGTTTGCGTTTATGGATCCCAAAGAAATGGAAACAGCTAAAATCGGCACTTAGCGTAAGGTTTAGGGGCTCATTTAAACGCCAGAATTACGATTGGCACAATTCGCTGGGCTTTTACTCGTCGTCTATTGTGGCCATACTAAGTCTCACGGGTTTTTCCATTACTTTCTCCACCCTGGTAATCCCTTTTCTTTTTTTATTAAGCGGAAAATCGCCGCAAGGCGTAGCCCAATTATTAGGCGCTAAATCGGCATGGCATGCACAGGCGGTACCACTTCCCCTTAAACAGATTGTTGCCGCAGCTAAAGAAAAAATGCCTAATGGTTATATTGGCGGGATTGCTTTTCCGGCCGACAAAACAGGAACTTATCGTTTGGATGTAGTGAGCGGAAACCTACCTAAAGTGGGGAAAAGAGAAATGCTCGTTGTTGATCAATATACAGGCAAAGTAATGTTGAACAGCCAGAAGGATTTCCCCAATGTTGGCAATGCTTATCTTAGCTGGTTAACACCAATCCATTATGGGAGCTTTGGTGGCAGGCCAACACAGATTATCGCTATCATCGCCGGTTTAATGCCCCTTGCACTTTTTATTACAGGTTTTATAATCTGGTGGCCCCGTTATAAAAAACAAAAGAAGGGCAAAAAACGAAAAACAAATGAAGCAGCTTTAGATGAGGCATTGGAAGCCCCTGCTGTTGAAAAAGAATTAAAACCAGCGAAAACAAAAACGCCGCTTCCGAAACTCGGCAAGTACTTTCTCTTACAGTTTAAATCGGGATTAAAATATGCTTCGATTATTCTTCCGATTAGTTTTATGATGGGTGCACTCTATGGCCTTCCTTCAGGAATTGTTATCCAGCCAGCCATTTTTGTAGTGGCCTTTAGCTGCGTAATGGTATGCCTGAATTTTATATGTGCATTGTTGTCTGAAATGTTCAATATCTTATTTCTCCTTCCCTTTAAAAAAGGCAGTCATAAGGTAACCCGCTATTTTGCCTTATCGACAGCATTTTTAGTGTGTTACCTGGCTGTGTATATGTTGTTGCTAAATACTGGTTTTGAGGTATTCTAGAGTGATCATATCACAGTAACATCCGACGGTCCCTGTGGCTATTTCTTTTCCATAAAATTTTTCAGCTGCTTTCGAACTTCCCGCTAGGGAACGTTTCATCGCTATCGATAGTAAGGTAAAAGCTTACAACGAAGAAAAACTTGAAATTTGATAATGACAGATTCCAATAGAGTGGTCGTCTTTCCCGCACAGGCGGGAATCTTAAAGCGCTTGCATTACGATTACTTATAAGTTTTCCTTTTTTCAGAGGCATTCATGAGCACTCCGTGGTTCCCAATCAAGTTGGGAATGACGATCCTCATAATCTAACATTTGCAAAAAATCAGTTATTTATATCGATTTTTATACAATAAATTAACCCTCAGGATAACAATGTCTGTATTTATGATACAGCCTCTCCTATAAAAGATAATTATTTCGCCGGTGTAATGACGATTTTCCGGTATTCGATCGGTTCATGATCTCCCTGAAGATAAATAGGCCCGGGCTCTCCCTCATTACTATCCAATGCCCCTCCGGTAATGCCCGGGATTTCCTGGTTACTGATGATGGTTTTACCATTGGCTACCACTGTTACCAAACGGCCAACAAGGGTAATATCGTAACGCTGCCATTCATCCGGGCCAAGCGTAACCATTTCATTGGCGGTTAAAAATCCATAAATGCCACCGAATAGCACGCTGTTAGGATGTGCATCTTTTTTGCTGTCCTCAATCTGCACCTCGTAACGGCCCCTTAAGTATACCCCACTGTTTCCGCCTTTGGCGTATTTGAATTCTACATGAAGCTTAAAATCATTATACTTCTGTTGAGAAATCAGATTTGAGCCCGCTTTCGGACTGGTTAAAATACCGTTTTTAACTATCCATTGGTTTGGTCCATTGGTTTTCCAGCCAGACAGATCCTTGCCATTGAACAAATTGATGGGTTTGCCCCAAGCTGGTGCTGCCGTTCTTTTCAGGTAAGGTGTCTTAACGCCTTTCCAGTTATATTGTTTACCATCGCAATTGGTCATTGTTCCCTGAATCCCTGCATCGCCCACGGTGCCATCGATAACTAAATTCGAAGAACCGCTTTCCCATTGTGGCGGGATTTCGAACCTGAATTTTCCATTATCAAACTTCACTTCCGATACCGGACGCGCACTACCAGCGGTAGATACAAAGTACCCCACTAAAGTTTTATAACCAGATAGTTTTACTTCCATCCAGGCAGGCGCCGGTTTTCCGTTTACATCAACGGTAATGTCCCAACGGCCAATCAATGCTGCAGGCTCAACAGCAAGTTTAATGTTATCGGGTATCGTTACTCTTGCAGCAAATGTTTTTTGAGACAGACCTGCAAGGAACAGACAGCTTATACTAAACAAAAAGATTTTTTTTCTCATAAATGTAATTTGATTATTATGTACCTGATGTTTTATAACCCAGGACCAATAAGTTACAGGCCAAGGTAAATTGCCAGTAAGGTATGATTTATTTGTTTTAAGCACAAGTAGTGCTTCGCTCCTGCACAGCATCGTTACAAGACTGCTGTACCGTTATAACGATAAGTCTTAATAAACAAGTGTGCTAACCCATGTGCAAAACAGCGTAAGTTGAAATCATCTAAAAACAAAGGCCCCTGCAAATTTGATCTGCAAGGGCCCGTTTATATATAAGATTGATATTTATCCATTAATGGCTTTAACACCTGGCAATTCTTTGCCTTCCATATACTCAAGTAAAGCACCACCACCGGTAGAAACGTAACTTACTTCATCTTCCATGCCAAATTTTGCAATTGCGGCTGCTGAATCGCCACCACCGATCAATGAAAATGCTCCGTTATCTTTAGTAGCCGCTACAACTGCTTCTGCAACAGCTTTAGTACCTACCTGGAAACTTTCCATTTCGAAAACGCCCATCGGTCCGTTCCACAACAAGGTTTTAGAATTTTTAATTACATCCTGGAACAGGGCAACCGATTTTGGGCCGATATCCAGTCCCATCCAATCTGCAGGAATCTGACCAGAGTCTACATCCTTCTTATCGGCATCATTTGCAAATTTATCAGCAATTACGGTATCTACAGGTAAAATCAGGTTTACGCCTTTTGCTTTTGCTTTTTCGATCAATTCTAAAGAAAGTGCTTGTTTATCGGCTTCTAACAATGAGGTGCCAATTTCTCCGCCCTGCGCTTTAGCAAAAGTGTAAGCCATACCACCACCAATAATCAGGTTATCTACCTTATCCAGCAATTTCTCGATCAAAAGAATTACATAAACGTCGCCTAATTTTGATAATTTTTCTGCAAAGGCAACATCACCTTTTTCTTCTTCTTTGTAAAAACGAAGATTTTCTAACAATAAAACTTCACCTGGTTTTAAATCAGCTGCCTGTTTTACTGCGCTTTCGCCAATACAATCATCAACAAACTTAACTTCAACACCAACAAGAGCAGATAGATCAGATAAGATGTGCTTTAAAGAATATTTATCGGTAGGGCCATCTTTCGGGCGACCTAAGTGAGACATTAAAATAACCGCACCACCATCTTTTAAGATTTTAGAAATGGTTGGCAAAGCCGCCCTGATTCTTTTATCGTCTGTAATTTTAAATTCGTCATCTAAAGGCACATTAAAATCTACCCTGATTAATGCTTTTTTATCTTTAAAGTCAAACTGGTCAATTGTATTCATGTTTAATTATTTTGATTTAAGTTTAATTTCATTTAGTAATGGAAACCGATGCCAGGGATATCGAACTCTGGCGATTCGGTAGTAAAGCCGATTTTCTTGTAAAAAGCTGCCGCCGTTGAACGGGCATTACACCATAAGTAATCGGTTTTATATTCTTTCAGGTATTCAATGGCAAAAGTAACCAGTGCAGCACCATAACCATTTCCAACTGCATCGGGATGGGTGGCCATGCCCCTAAGCTGATAGCCCTCTCCTTCTTCCGGAAAAAAATCGTTCCGCATAAAGGTGGCAATTGATTTTATTTCTCCATCTTTTAAAAAACCAAGATGAAAGGTATCGTAGGCAAGATCGCCTTCAAAAACGCATGCTTCGAATGGTTTGCCATTGCGCAAAACCAGGCTTCTTAAAGGCAGTACTTCTTCTGGAAGAATAAATTTGACCATATTTTTAATATCAGCTAGCTTACATCAAGTGTGAAGATATTGCTATTGGATGCACTGCAAACGTTTGCAAAGTTAATAAAGCAATTGAAACCCGATAATAATATCGGCCAGAATTTTTAACATTTTAGATCACTGCAAAAAAACGACTCTTTCATCTATTTTGATTTTTATACAAAAAATTATCCCTCACGATGACATCTGTTTGCGATTTATCCCTTAACTTAATAACACTGAGGTAGGAGTCGATCCACCGATTAATTAATCCAGCATCTGGAACTGGGGCTTTGCAATGAATAACCGATTACAGCAGGCAATTAACCATGTACTATTGATTAATAAAGCAATAAACCAGCCCTACATTTTAGCCTTTACCAAGCTGATCAATTTTTTTCACCACATCGATCAAACGGCTACTGTAACCAAATTCGTTATCATACCAGCCCACCACTTTAACCAGATCGCCAACGATAGAGGTTAATAACGAATCGAAAATACAGGAATGTGGGTTGTCGATAATATCGACTGATACAATTGGATCTTCGGTATACTCAATAAGACCTTTCAATTCATTTTGTGCAGCGTGCTTAAAAGCTGCATTGATTTCTTCAATGCTTGTCTTCTTCTTTAGCAGGCAGGTAAAATCGGTTAACGATCCGTTTAAAACCGGAACCCTGATTCCTGCCCCACCTAAACGGCCATCCAGTTCCGGAAAAATATGGGTAATGGCTTTTGCTGCCCCTGTTGTAGTTGGAATAATGGAGGATGAAGCTGCCCTTGCCCTGCGCAGATCTTTATGGTTCGCATCATGCAGATTCTGATCACCTGTCATCGAGTGGATCGTCGTAATATAACCCTCTTCAACACCCCAGTTATCATTCAAAATCTTAATCATAGGGGCAATATTATTCGTTGTACAACTGGCATTTGATAATACAGGGCTACTTAAATCAATCTGATGGTCGTTTACACCTAATACAACCATCGGAATATCATCCGCAGCCGGGGCTGAGATCAACACCTGTTTTGCGCCTGATGTAATGTGTTTTTCTGCTGATGACTTGGTTAGATTTTTACCAGTACAATCGATAACCAGATCTACCCTAAGTGCCGACCAAGGCAATTCATCGGCATCCTTGATAGCGAAAACCGGAATAGAAAGCTGATTGATTACCAGTGCATCAGGTTTTGCAGAAACACTCCCGGCGAAAACACCATGAACAGTATCGTACTTAAATAGGTGAGCCATCGTTTTGGCATCTGCCAGGTCGTTAATCGCCACCACTTCAAATCCCTCAGCCAATGCTAAGCGTAAAAATGTTCTTCCTATTCTACCAAAACCATTTATTGCCAGCCTCATTATTATAAAAATTAGAGCGCAAAATTAGTATTTATTTATCAAAGCAAAGACCTGATTATATAAGATGGAAAAGGTATGATGAAACCTTATTTCAGCAGCTATCTTTTTCGTGCTAAGGTCAAAAATATTCTACTTGGCATTACAAAATGATAGAAGTGGAAAGAGACCATGGCAATCGATGGACAATAAATTTCCGGTGCGCAAAGTCATCCGCTTTAAAAAAATGAGTTCTTTTTTAGGAGCGCAGCGCCTGTATAGCTATGGATGTTTGTTCCCGTTCTTCGCTATATCCCTGCACTGCGCTCCGGGGATGCCGCTGCGACCGGGGCTAGAAACTTCTAATCTGCAAGGAAACCGATACAAAGCTGCCCCTAGTTTTGTCCTACGGGCCTTGGTTAAATAAACCTTATTGTAGCGGCTATCCTTTTTGTTGCAGCAACCAACAACATCTTGCTAACCACCACAAAAAGATAGGAGCGGAAAGAAGGGCTGCCCAAACCGATAGGCACTACACGTGCTTTACTAAAAAAAGTAAAATTTATTTTAAGAGCGCAAAGTCATCCGCTTTAAAAAAATGAGTTCTTTTTTAGGAGCGCAGCGCCTGTATAGCTATGGATGTTTGTTCCCGTTCTTCGCTATATCCCTGCGCTGCGCTCCAGGGATGCCGCTGCGACCGGGGCTAGGTACTTCAAATCTGCAAGGAAACCGATACAAAGCTGCCCCTAGTTTTGTCCTACAGGCCTTGAGTAAAATTTATTTTAAGAGCGCAGGAACATAGGCTATTAACCTGAACTCGATTAATAACATGCCTTTAAAGATCTTCTGTAGATTTTCAACTCACTGTCGTCACCCTGAATTTATTTCAGGGTCTATCTAGTTGGAAGGATGCTGACCACGAAGTAGCTATTAGGCTTTTAAAAACAATAGAAAACAACTAATAAAACAAGTTCAGCATGACGACCGCGTTAGGAAATGAAGCTAAAAATTGATCAATATGTAAATATTAATCGAATTAAGATTACTTATTAAAGTTTACCTGCCTTTCTTTTTAAGCAGGCTTAAGGTAAGCAAGGTATTAAACGCAATGCAGAGACCAATAATGAGCAAAATCAATATAAAATTCCCAAGATGCTGAAGGAAAATGGTGGCTACTATTGTAGCCAGATTAAACCCCGCAGTAGAAATTACGATCCAGCTGGCCTTAAACCCTAACTGCTCTAAACGGTGGTGGATGTGGTTACGGTCTCCCTTAAACGGAGAGCCTCTCTTTAAAATACGGATGGTAAAAACTCTTAATGAGTCGAAAATGGGTACGATCAGTATTGCTACCGCTATTGCTGGCGCAGAATAAAAAGCAGGTTTATTTTCACCTGTAAACTTATTGAGCTCTATAAACTTAATGGCCAGGGCAGCAGAAATAAGCCCGATGATCAGTGCACCTGTATCGCCCATAAATATTTTAGCAGGAAACCAATTGTATTTTAAAAAGCCTGCGATGGCACCCGCAAGGGCAAAGGCTATAAATGCATATGGCACTTGTCCCATCAAAGAAAACAAAATACCGAAAGCCAGGCTTGTTAAAATGCCGATTCCACCTGCCAATCCGTCAATGCCATCTATTAAATTGAATGCATTATTCAGGAAAATAATTAATGCTATCGAAAAAAGGCTTCCCCATAAGGGCGGCATATCTCCTATACCCAATACACYGTACAAACTTGTTAAACGAAAAGCACCGAAAAAAACCAGGATAAAAGCGACTACGATCTGCAAAATAAATTTTGTACTGGTATTGGTGCCATAAACATCGTCTTTTAAACCAAGTGCCGCAAGGATGATGCACGATGCAATTAAAAAATTAGCTTCTTTAAAATTAATAATGGCCGAAAAAAGCAAGATACATACGGTAAAACTACCTACAATGGCCAAGCCACCTAAACGTGAAATATTGCGTTTATGTTTTTTACGGTACAGGTCGTTTTTATCAAAAAGGCCATACTTTAAAGAAGTATAGATTATACTTGGAATACTTATAATTACGGTTGAAAAGGCCAAAATAAATATGGCTATACAGAAATAGTCAGGGCTGGTATTCAGAATATCTTTTAGCAAAACTTATAGGGACTTGCAAGCAAATATAACTATACTAAGATAAACAAAATTGCGATGTAAAATGTTTAACATGACATATATCAAAATAATTGATTTACGTCATACTAAACAGACAACAAAAGTTCCTAACCTTAAACCGAAAAGTAACAAATAGTGCTAAAGTACTGTTTATTAACATTAAAACTGACTGAGTTTGCTTAACTTTTTCTTTAGCAATACCCAAAAAGGCAAGGGCATCTTATTCCTTTTTAAGGCTTTATAATCATTAACAAAGGCAGAGACCCTGCTCATCACAGATTGGTTACTTACCCCTCCCATACGCATATTCACCATTAAGATAGGCAGGTAAACCGCTTCTATTTTATGGGTATAAAAGTAACGTAATATTAATTCGTAATCGGCAGCGGTACCCAGATCTAAGGCATAATCGCCGTTTTTTTCAAACAAAGATCTTTTCAAATACAGTGTAGGATGTGCGGGCATCCAGCCTTTTTTAAGATCCTGAAAGGTGTTTTGCCGTGATTTCCACGTCCTGATAATTTTATGTGTTTTTGGATGGATGTAATTGAGGTCGCCATAAAATCCGTCTATTTTCGGCTGATCGATAAAGGTTTTGGCTACTGATGCCAATACATCGGGGTGTGCAAATAAATCATCGGCATTTAAGATTCCGATTACCTCTCCTGTTGCCCTCTGGATCCCTTTATTAATGGCATCGTATAAACCTTTATCTTTTTCTGAAACAAAATAATCAATATGAGATTGGTTCTCCTGAATAATATTTAACGTTCCGTCTGTCGATCCCCCATCAATCACCAGGTACTCTACATCCGGATAGCTTTGCGCCATTACAGAATTAAAACACTCTTGCAAGAAGGTTTCTCCATTGTAAACGACTGTAATGAGTGATATTTTCATGGTTACCAAACGGGGATTCTTCGACTTTTTTTAAGCTGAAAACTATGGTAAAGATAAAGAATAGCTTTACATATGCCGAATGGTTTCCTATTCGAACAGACAAAGATGATCTATGGTTTGTTTCGTTTTCTAATAATGAATATGCCGAATAACCCTGCTGTAGCTCCCAATAGCCACGAATGGTCATCGAAGTTGCATAAAACCATTGTGAATGACCCCTCCAAACCATATTTAGCTGTTCCAAGACATGGACAGATTCCAGCTACACAAATTCCCAAGCCGGAACAAACACCACATGTAGTTCCTGTATATGATACGGCTGCCCAACTACAATAATTACTGGATAAAGGATATAAGGAATTGGTATAAAKCTTATATCCTCCTGTTAAAACATTTAATGTGGGAGTATCATAAAGTTCAGTCCCGCCGGTGATCAAACATCCATCGGTAGCTTTAGCTAAGGTAGAATAGAGAAATAAAACAATCCATATAGCTAAGCATTTCAAGGAGTTCATAACTGTAGAATTATATCCAAATCAAAACTACACCAAACCTAATGCAGAAACTACATTCGTTTTGTTCAACTGCTTTCAACTATTAAGAGGATTCCACATTTATTACTGATTTCGGTAAACGATTTATTCATCAGGCATGATGCGTCCCGTGGCTGAACCCTGAACAAATGCGTATAAAGTATTTCAAGAAAAGAATAATATGATAACTAATACGCCCCTTCATTCATATCGATACTGACCCCATATAAAATTAGTTTGTCTAACTTATGCATTTGCCGTTCTTTTTGTTCAATATTATGGCAACACTATGGCCCTTAGTGATACAAAATTACCACTATAAGGAATAACAGTATAATGACTTATAGACTAGATGCGAATTGATCCTTTTTTACGAATTATGATAAAACCAAGAAATCCGATGGAGCTTATTAAATACGGCGCATAATCATCTAATGGTAACAGCATACAATTGCTATCAGATGGATTGTAATCCACCAGAACACCCTGATTAGAAACACTTTCCAGAGAAGTACATTTAGATTGAGGATTGCCAGAGCCGCCACTGGCTACCGGATAATTATCTGAGGTAGTTCTTAAAATCCCGCAATTTGGATCTTCAGGCCAGTTTCTTATTGTGATTCGATCAGATGCAGTGTATAGTGGCATAGTGGTCCCTCCGTCAAAATAAGTTCCACTTTGAACTGTATAAATATAATTTCCGGTTTTACAGCCTACTGCTCCGACGGCATTAGAGAAAAATAAAACTGTTGACAAAACAGTTAAAAAGAGATATTTCGACATTATTGTTTGGTACTGGTGGGTGCACATACGTAACTCCCACAATCAGAGATGTTCTGCGACAAAAAAATTATAATAATAACACAACAAAATTTTGGAACCAAGTGATGATATAAACCAACACAATACCAAAATAATCGTAAGATTAATATTACAAAATTAACCAAAAAAGCATAAATAAATTATCGAATGGGGTGAATATGAATGGAGTATGACACGCTGATTTCGCGCTACAATTCGTCAAAAATGGCCCAGAAAGCACCTAAACAAAGAAAAAATAAAAAATTCGCTTAAAGCAAAATCAGAAATCCTTGACAATTGTCATGAACAAAATGAATAAGACTTGTTCAATATTGGCCAAAAGCAGTTTAAGACAAGCTATAATTACTTGTCCCACATACCACTTGTTTTTTGATTATAAAAAAGCCTAGGGCGGCCAGTGCCAATATCATGTAGGGTATATAATCATCTATGGGGCACTGATAAAAGTTTTGAGCGAACACACCCCCGTACCATTGAGTAGAAGTACCTCTTACAACACATTGTCTTGTAGTATTGGGTACTGGATCTCTATAACAGGAGTAACTGACAGCTACACCGGCGCCAAAACCATCATAAACAGGAAGACCTTGAATATCCGCGCTCTCTGTTGTGGGCACCGAAAAACCTGTTAGTGTTGTGTAAACGTTCGGGAATGAAGCAACCGCACCATAAGGGAATACAATTATACATCCTACTGGATTAGTCTGCGCAATAGCCGAAAATGACAATGGCACAAAAATGAAAAGCAATAAATTCTTAGCTTTAAATAACATAAAAATGGGACGCCGCCGGGATGAATACGTTGTACAAATGCAACGAAATAAAACTAATAATACTGTTAAATCTATTCAATAATACAAAATTAACAATTCTATGTACTGATTAATAAGTAATAAAAAGGATTTTGATAAAAATAACCCAAATGGAGGTGTTAAGTTGCGATTGGTGAGCCACCGAGCATGGGGGAGATCTTACACAAATGTGTCTGATTTGGAAAAGAATCAGGCAGAAAGCAGAATGAATAAGAATTTTTTGCCGGAGCGATCAGTAGATATCGGTATTATTGAATAATTTTTTTCTATTTCTAATGAAATATACTCCAAATAATTCCATTGAAAATATTATAGACCAAGCGTATCATCTATCGCACAATCTACAGTGTGGTTATATTGTGTTTAGGTAGGGATAATACAAACAAAAAAGAAAAGTGCTCAGCCGCGTTGGTCGTAATTGATTTTCTAGGAGCACAGTAAAAATTTTAAAAAATCTTAACCATCTTTACCATCTTTACCAATTTGAGCAAATATCATAAAAAGCAATAAAAAAATACCGCAATAAACACAACATAATACATTTTTTTGATGCTAAAGTACGAGTATAAGATGCGTATTTACGGTCGTTTAAATTATTTTAATTAAACAGTAAAAAATAAATAAGGGGTATAAGCTAACCAATCAAGCCAAATACCATTCTGTTTCTTACAAAACCTGCTCCTAAACAGCTTGCGAGTAAAACAAAAAACGGCAAATAGGTATCAATAGGGCATTGAATGTGGTTTTGCAATAGTAATCCCCCATAAATACCGCCTATGGTACATTCTCTTGTTAAAGTACTTGCAGGTTCAGTAGGATAGCAGCCAGCAGGGATACTGACTGGAGTACCTCCATAATTAGGACCAAATATACCGTTACTCCCCAGATAGGTAGGATAATAAATAGCTTCAAATCCTGGTCCGAAATATTTTACGCAACCTGTTTGAGCAGTTACTTTTAAAAAAAACAGACACAAAATAAACGCACACAGAATAGGTACTTTTTTCATAGACAATGAATTGGAATAGACGGGTCAAATATAAAACAACTTCTACACAAATAGTATTAATGAGTATTAATAAATATACATAAACATATTTTTATGATGATTTTTATCAATACAAAAATAATGCGTAAAAAACTAACTCCGTTTTTTTATTGTTGGCCGATTTAAACAAATAGCGTTAAAAAACGTTGTTAATTAGGCATTGACCAATAACATTGAATTATAATGGACAATGAAACTATGCATTATTCATCACCTCCTTAAAAGACAATAAGTAAATCTTACTTTTCAGTTTATTTTTTTTTAAGCATCTTTAACCCATATATTAATCATCTTTAACCATATTTTGCGTGTAAGCCATTGCACAAACTTATTTCCTCATCCCAAATTATGATCCCAACAAAAGCAATATTAAAATCTGTCTGTATTTTATTCATTTGCTCAATTTTTGTAGGTTGTGCTTCCAGAAAAGAGCATAGTCTGTTTAATGCCCCGAGTGATATAGTTACCGACACCATTAAACAGGTATATGTGGTAAATGATCAGGGAATTAGTGATGCCTATTACAAAATAAAGGTGAATGATCAGTTGGCCATCCGAAACCTGCAAAATAAAGAATTTGGTGCCACGGCCTCTGCCAACAGTAGTACAAGCAGTAATCAAACAGCAGGTGGATCCATCAATAATAGCCTTTCTTACTTAGTGGATACCGATGGGAAAGTAAATCTTCCTGCTATCGGAAAAGTGGAGGTATTAGGCCTCAGCAGGCGGGATGCCGCTATTAAAATTCAGGATTTATATGCAAAACAACTACTGCGCGATCCTATTATAGAACTGAGTGTGATAAATTTAAAGGTTACTTTATTGGGAGAATTCAGCAAACAAGGGAATTTTTTACTGGAACGCGAAAACACTACCTTAATTGATATTATTGGTGAAGCAGGAGGAATTAACAAAACAGCAGACCCTAAGACCCTGAAAATTATTCGTGGCGATAGAAGCAACCCGGAAATTATTTATGTCAATCTGAATGACATCAACAGTTTAGCCAGTAAAAATTTAGTCCTTCAGAATAATGACATTATTGTACTGCAGCAAACCAAGAGCTCAGCATTGACCGAAAAACTAACAAGTGTTAATAATATCGTACAACCGCTGCTTGTGGTAGTCAATCTTGCTGTATTAATCTTTACCTTAACCCGCTAATGGATAATACTACACCAACAGAAAATAAGAAGTTAGCTAGCCAGACCATTAACTATTGGAAAATCGCGTTGATTTTTCTAAGCAGGTGGTATTGGGTTGCTGGGACGGTATTGATCAGTTTTGTGATGGCCTGGCTATATGTACGCAGCATTACCCCTATTTATATTACTTCTGCTTCGCTAAAGTTAGATGGCGATCAGCAGCAACAAATGCCACCACTTCCTGGTTCGCCAGTAAATTATCGCCCCTTTAATCAAAACCAGATTCAGACTGAGGGAATCATTATGCGTTCGGAAGACGTAATTTTAAACGCATTAAAGAATCTTGATTATAAAATTAGCTACTATTTAGAAGGAAGGGTACGGGTGACCGAACTTTATCCGAAACAGCCTTTTCAAGTTGATATTTTAACCCAGGATTCAGTTAATTTCAGTAGGGCTACCTATTCTGCTAAGCCGGTTGATAGCAAAACCTTTGAATTATCGAGTAGCGACGACAATAACAAGAGTTCTAAAAAGTATCGTTATGGTCAAGCGATTAACGTTGGAAATATGGTGTTTACGGTTAAAACCGAAATTCCGTCTACCGGGAATTACAGTTTCAAATTCAATGGGATCAGAGATTTATATGGCAGAGCTGCAGGGGGATTAAATGTATTCGAACAGGAGAAAAACACCAATATTATGGGTGTTACCCACACGGATAGCAATCCTGTTTTCTCTGCCAATGTGCTCAATGAGATCATTAAACAATATGTAAAAAATGATGCAACGCTTAAGAAAAGATCGGCCAAACAAACTATAGATTACTTGGATAGCCAGATCGCATTTTTAGATGCACAGGTGAATAAATCTGGCAACAAACTTTCTAGCTTTCAAAGCGATAATAAATTAATCGATCCAGCGAGCGACCGGCAACTCGGAAATTCGAAACTGAGCAATCTACAAAACCAGATTGCAGAATTACAATTACAAGAACTCGGTATCCAACAATTAGAAACTCAGGTAAAAAACAATAAAGATAGAATACAATTTAATCTTAACCTGGAAGGCACCAATAGTACCCTCTTAACCGGTTTAATTACACAGCTTAATGGACTTATCATTAATAGAGAAAATAAGTTACAGAATTTTAATGCCGACGCTCAGCCCATCCAGGATATTAACCGGCAGATTAATGAAGTGAAACAGGCCATTGTAACCAATATCCGTTTATTGCATGAACGTAACCAAAAAACAATCAGTTACATCAATGGGCAGATTGGCCAGGCAAATCAGGCACTGGGCAGCATACCGGCCAAACAAAATGATTTCGCCAAATTACAGAGTAATTTCGATATCAACCAACGTATGTTTTCGATGCTATTTGAACGAAAACTCTCTGCGCAGATCAGCTCCGCAGCCGTAATTTCTGGTGCTACAATTATCAGCGTAGCACAGCCTTCTTTTTTTCCGATTTCTCCTGTGCCTAAGAAAATTTATTCCTCTTATTTATTTATGGGTTTGTTTTCGGGGCTGGGCTTAATTCTATTGGTCAGGATATTAAATCCTTATCTCTACGATATCGAAACCATCGAGGGTCTAACCGCAACCCCGATTATTGGTGTAATTTTAAAATATCCCAAAAAAGTTCAACCAGGCCAGAGTGTTTTGTCTATAGAACGACCAAAATCAATATTTGCCGAATCGGTTAGGTCGGTGAGAACAAATTTGAGTTTTATGGCGAGTGATCAGGACACTAAAGTAATTTGTATCACTTCTGAAATTTCGGGTGAAGGAAAATCGTTCGTAAGTTTAAATCTTGCAGGTACCCTTTCCATTATAGACAAGAAAGTGATTCTGATTGCCGCAGATTTACGAAAATCTAAACTTCACCATGCCTTTGGCTCAGACAACCACATTGGTTTAAGTAGTTATTTATCAAAACAGGCCGATTTAGCTGATATTATCTTTACCGATGAACGGCACAATATCGACTACATCACCTCTGGCCCAGTACCCCCAAATCCTTCAGAATTGCTGCATCACAAGGCGATGGAAACACTGATCGAAACACTGAGAGAGCGCTATGAATATATCATTATTGATACCGCTCCTGTAGGCCTGGTTTCAGATTCTGTACCGCTCATTAGAAAAGCAGATATTAATTTATTCATTATCCGTTCAGGTGTTTCCAAATTCAGAGCCGCCACTATTCCTGATCGTTTATCAAAAGAATATGGGCTAAACAACATTGCTATTATTTTAAATTCATTTGGTGATGAGAAGTTACATGCGAACATTTATACCACCAATTATGCCCATAGTAATACCGGAACCTACTACTATTCTAATTACACAGGCTATGGAAAAAGTGGTTATTACGATGATGAGAAGAGCTGGTGGGAATTTTGGAAAAGAAAATGACCTCTCCCCCCGCCCTCTCCTGGAAGAGAGGGGGGCTAAATAGCACGACGGAGAAGGTGAGAAGGATGATGGAAGGACTGGTTTAGGGCTTAGTGGTTAGAAATGGAAGATGGAAAAGATTAATCGCTAACTGTTTAGATTGGTTAATTTACAAGATGGAGTTTAATCATTGATATAGTATAATGATAGATCAAAATTACAGGTGGTATCCGGTTTATACACGTTCGAGAGCAGAAAAAAAGGCGAATGAAGAATTGAACAGGAAAGGAATCCAAACTTATTTACCTCTTAAAAAGGCAGTTAAGCAATGGAGCGACCGTAAAAAAATCGTCGAAGAGCCCTTGATTAAATCTTATCTATTTGCGTATATTTCGGCCAGAGAATATGCAGAAGTTTTGATGACCAATGGTGTTGCCAGATTTATTTATTTCTCCAGCCAAGTCGCTTCTATTCCTGATCAACAAATCCATGACCTTAAGCTCTTGCTCGCTACAGACGCCGATCTGGAGCTCATTGATTATGACATTAAACCAGGTGAAAGCGTATTGATTAAAGCTGGACCTTTTAAAGGCATAATTGCCGAATTGGTATCGTTACAGAACAAACAGCGTATTATTTTACGTTTACAAAATATGGGCTATTCGATTAATATTAATACATCGATAGCATTTGTAGAGCCACTCTAGGGTGATGTGAGATCTGAGATTTGAGATAGGGCTCGACAAGATATAAAAAAATGATCAGTTCATTTTGAAAATAAGATGTGACTGAGGGGGCGAAGCTGTATCCAATACACATTAAAAAGCTTCTAATTGGTTGATAAAATAAGATTATGTGTCGCATAGCGGGCATTGTAAACAGTAGAAATTCATTCGAAAAAGTTAATCAACAGGTAAAAGCCATGTGCGATAGTATGCAACACGGCGGGCCTGATGATCATGGTATTTATGCTGATAAAAAATCATCCGTATGCCTGGGTAACCGTAGGTTAGCCATTCTAGATCTCAGTTCTAGCGGTCACCAGCCAATGTTAAGCCACAAAGAAGATATTGTTATCACATACAATGGAGAGATTTATAACTACCTGCAAATTAGAACCGAGTTAATTAATTTAGGCTACATTTTTAAAACACAAACCGATACTGAGGTAATACTTTATGCCTACCAGCATTGGAGAGAAAAAGCTTTCGAAAAACTGGACGGAATTTTTGCTTTCTGTATTTTCGATAAGCGGCATCAATGTATCTATTTGGTAAGAGATCAAAACGGGATCAAACCATTGTATTACCACTTTGCCAATGGATCCTTGATTTTTTCATCAGAAGTAAAGGCTTTTAAACACGTCGATATTTATCAGGAAAATGAAAATTGGCGGATTTACTATCTTGCATTCGGCCATATCCCAGAGCCATACACCACATTAAAAGATGTTTGCAGCTTAGGTAAAGGCTGCTTTCTGAAATATAACATCAGAAACGCTGAGTATTCTACACAATCATACCATGAGTTTGAAAGCACATCTTACATTAATAATGAAAGCTACGCGATAGAAAGAATCCGCGAACAACTTGGCCATTCTATCAAACAGCAGATGATTTCTGATGTTGATATAGGTGTACTATTTAGTGGTGGCCTCGATTCGAGTATCATTACGATACTGGCTAATCAATATAATAACAAACAGTTATCCAGTATTTCTGCCAATTTTAATGAAATAGATTTTTCCGAAAAAAAACAGCGGAATAGCCTATTTGAAAAAATAAATATTCAAAAAATTGAACAGCTTATTACCTATCGCGATTTCGTACAGAATTTCGAAACCGTTTTAGCCGATATGGATCAACCTACAAATGATGGAATTAATACCTGGTTTGTGTGTAAAACAGCAAAAGAGCAAGGAWTAAAAGTGTTGTTATCAGGTTTAGGTGCCGATGAGCTTTTTGGGGGATACCCTTCTTTTGATCGGATCCATAAAATACAAAACCTAAATTGGCTGAGTAAAAGCGTTCTGCGGAGCATGCGTTTCTCCAACAACACCAAATTTAAACGGTTATATTACCTTAGCTTAAACTCTCCCATTGGCGAATACCTGTGCTTGCGGGGCGTTTACTCACCAGATGTAATTGCAGAACTATTAAACATCGATATGAAAACGGTTATCGATTGCCTGGAAGATATCCCGCTTCACCCCGGAATAAAGAAAACCAGTAATGAAACACGTGCAAGCTGGTTTGAATTTAACATGTACATGCAAAATCAGTTGTTAAAGGATACCGATTTTATGAGCATGAGTCATGGCGTTGAAGTAAGGGTTCCGTTTCTAGACCGTAATTTTGTCGATCTGGTTCTTTCCATTTCAACAGAAATAAAGTTTAGTTACGAACAGAAAAAAAAAACTCCTCGTAGAGGCTTACAAAGAAGATCTACCTGTAGAAACCTGGAAAAGGCGGAAAATGGGGTTTACTTTTCCATTTCAGGAATGGATGAGAAAAAACTGCGACATTGCCGATCCATCCCGATATGCAAATAAACGGGCAAAATCGCTCATACAAAACTTTGGAAAAAACAAATTGCACTGGAGTTCTGCCCTAGCCTTATACAGAATATATCATGCCGATTAAGATTTTATTTTTAACGCTTAAAACTTTTAGTTTTACCGGTGGTATTGAAAAGGTTTGCAGAAGTTTATCCCGTGTGTTATACGACTTAAGCGAGGAAGAGCTCGTTCAATCGACAGTATATTCCATGTATGATAAAAATACCGACCGCGATTCCAGGTACCTGAGCAAACAACAGTTTCAAGGTTTTAATGGAAATAAAGAACGCTTCGTGGTGCAATCTTTTTTAAGTGGATTAAAAGTAGATGTGATTTTGTTAAGCCATATTCATTTGATCAATATTGTCTATTTCATCAAGAAAATACATCCCCATAAAAGAATCTATTTATTGGCCCACGGCATTGAAGTTTGGAAAAAACTATCAGATTCCAAACTCAAAATGTTAAACCAGTTGGATAAGATTATTTGCGTAAGTCATTTTACTGCCGATAAAATTATGGAAATRCATCACATTTCTGCAGATCACATTGAAGTATTAAACAATTGTCTTGACCCCTTTTATTATCTGCCTACCCAGTTCGAAAAACCACAGCGTTTATTGAATCGCTATCATTTAAATCGCGAAAACTTAGTGCTATTTTCACTATCACGCTTATCTTCTTCAGAGAAGTACAAAGGATACGACCACACCATTGAGCTATTGCCACAACTCTTGGAGAAATACCCAAACCTGGTTTACCTATTGGGTGGAAAATGGGATGCCGTGGAAAAGAAACGATTAGAAGATTTAATTGTAACGAACCAACTTCAAGATCATATCAGAATGGTCGGTTTTATTGATGAAGCTGAACTTACCGAGCATTTCCTATTGTCTGATCTTTTTATTCTACCCAGTAAAAAAGAAGGTTTCGGCATTGTATTCATCGAAGCCCTGGCCAGTGGCCTCAGGGTTATTGCCGGTAATAAAGATGGCAGTGTAGATGCGCTTCAAAACGGGGCGCTTGGTGCATTGGTTGATCCTGACGATCAGCAAGGCATTCTAAGCAGCATATCTATACTGCTAAAGCATAGCCAAAATGAAAATGAGAAAATGACCCTTCAGGAGAAATGTATCAAAGCATTTGGTTATACACACTATCTTCAATCGGTCAAAAACTTGATTGTAAATGGCTCAATTGATCATATAGGATCTAATAATGATAAACAAAACATGCAGCTAAACAAACTTAATAGCTATGGTTAAGGAAGAAGAGCAATGGACCATTGAGGCAAAATCATCCTTGTTCGACCTAAAACTGTATGAAGTTTGGGCCTATCGCGACTTGTTGGTACTATTGGTCAGGAGAGATTTTGTTTCATTCTACAAGCAGACCATTTTAGGACCGCTCTGGTTTTTTATTCAACCCTTGTTTACCACCATTATCTTTACCTTTATTTTTGGCAACCTCGCTGGTATCTCAACTGATGGTTTACCAAAACCCCTATTTTACATGGCTGGCATTACAGCATGGAATTATTTCGCAGATTGTTTAACCAAAACCTCCTCTGTTTTTAAAGACAATGCCAGTATTTTCGGCAAAGTATATTTCCCACGGTTAATTATGCCATTAAGCATTGTGGTGAGTAACCTCGTGCGTTTCGGGGTACAGATGGTATTGTTTCTCATCTTATTGGCTTATTATTATTTCTCTGGCGCAAATTTTAACATCACCTGGGCAATCTTATTATTCCCACTAATATTGGTTTTAATGGCCTTATTGGGCCTGGGTTTGGGAATGATCATCTCTGCTATGACCACGAAATATAGAGACTTGTCATTCTTGATCGGTTTTGGCGTGCAGTTGCTAATGTATGCTACTAGTTTAACCACCCATGTCGAACATAGCCATTAAAGTAGAAAACCTGAGTAAAGCTTACCAATTGGGCCAAATAGGCACTGGAACCATTAGTAGGGACTTGGAACGTTGGTTTGCCCGCATCCGTGGCAAGGAAGATCCTTTTTTAAGAATTGGCGAAACCAATGACCAAAATACCAAAAGCAATAGCGATATAGTTTGGAGCTTAAAAAACATTGATTTTGAGATAGAGCAAGGCGATGCCGTAGGAATTATTGGCAGAAATGGAGCTGGCAAAAGTACCCTTCTAAAAATTCTAAGCAAGATTACTGCCCCTACTACTGGAAAAATATCAGGTAAAGGCAGAATTGCAAGTTTATTAGAAGTAGGCACTGGTTTCCACCCAGAGTTGAGCGGTAGAGAAAATATTTTTTTAAATGGCGCCATTTTGGGCATGCGTAAAAAAGAAATCCAACGTAAGCTTGATGAAATTGTAGATTTTGCTGGGATAGAACGGTATTTAGATACGCCAGTAAAAAGATATAGCAGCGGCATGTATGTCAGATTAGCCTTTGCCGTAGCTGCGCATTTAGAAAGCGAAATATTGATTATAGACGAAGTATTGGCTGTTGGCGATGCAGAATTTCAGAAAAAATGTTTAGGCAAAATGGGAGAAGTGAGCAAGGGAGAAGGAAGAACAGTGCTGTTTGTGAGCCATAATATGGGCGCGGTAACCGAACTTTGTAGATCTGGGATTGTACTTGAAAATGGACTGTGTAACTTTACAGGAACATCACAAAAAGCTGTCGACTATTATTTGAAAAACCAAAGCCAATTTTTATTTAGCGAATACACGACGTCAAATATTGTCTCAAACCCAAAATTTACAAACATCGAATTACAACTTGGAGGATCCCAACCCTCTCATACACTTCAAATAAAATTTAAGGTTAACAAAACATTATTCTCAACAGCTGCATTTGCCGTATTTGGCATTAAAAATAGTGCTAGTGTTACTATAATGGAGGCAATTCCATCTTTAGATAATTACATTAATTTTGAGGATAAAGATAAAGTTTATACCTGTATTGTACATTTAAATAGCTTCATACCTGATGAATACACCGTTTATGCCTGGCTAGGTGCTAGTGAAGCAGAAACTTACGATTGGGTAGATGATAAGTTAGGATTTGAAATTATTGATTCGCCCACACCAAAACGTACTTTTCCATTCTCTACCAGAACAGGATCGCAAATTGCAAACTCTTACTTAATCCCATGATCGAAGAAGTAAAAAACCGAGAGCAACTTTTATCAATAATAATACGCGCCCACTATAAAAAGGAAGGTATTTCTTTTTTTACCCCTGGCGACTTTTCTCAACAGCTCGGTTATATGAACCGCCCTAAAGGGTATGTTATAGATCCTCATGTGCACAGTCTAGTTGAGCGAAAGGTTGTTCTTACCCAAGAAGTGCTTTATATTAAATCAGGAAAAGTTAGGGTAGATTTTTATGATGATGAACGAGTCTACCTGCAAAGTAGAATTGTAGAAACTGGCGATGTAATTTTATTGGCAGCTGGCGGACATGGTTTCGAAATGTTAGAAAACTCCGAAATGATCGAAATTAAGCAAGGCCCCTATTGTGGTGATGAAGACAAAATTAGATTTGACTACAAGCCTGAAAACATCAACTTAATAACCAAAGGTAATGGGCCAAAACTTTAAGCTTTATAGTCAATATTACGATTTGCTTTATAGAGACAAAGATTACGTGGCAGAAACCGCCTATCTAATTGGTTTACTTGATAAATACCACTCTAAAGGCAATAAAATTATAGAGTTAGGCTCGGGAACTGGCAAACATGCAAACTTGTTGGCAGAGAAAGGATATCAAATTCTCGGTATTGAGCAGAGTGCTGAAATGGTCAAAATTGCGAACCAGAATAAAAAAGAGGGAGTGAGTTTTCAAATTGCAGATATTACTGACTTTAGATCAAACATCTCTTTTGATATTGCCATATCTCTTTTCCATGTGATCAGCTACTTAACTACCAATGAAAATTTGATCAAGACATTCAAGAATGTTCATCAGAACTTAAACAGAGATGGTCTATTCATTTTCGATGTTTGGCACAGTGCTGCCGTACATTTCCAAATACCGGAAAAACGAACTAAAATACTTCGAAATCAAAATATTGAGGTTACTAGAAATGCAAATCCTGTAATCTATCCCGAATTAAATGTTGTTGAAGTTAATTATGATATTACCGTAAACGACCTTAAAGACGGTACAATTCAATCCTTTAAAGAACAACATCCAATGCGGCATTTCAGCAGGCCAGAAATAGAATTACTAGCTTATGCCACAGGATTTGAGCTAATTCACAATGAAGAATTTCTGAGTCAGAACATACCCACAGTCGAAACTTGGGGCGTTTGTTATATTTTAAAAAAATTATAATGCATCCGATCCCGGTTAACACTCCCCTGCTCAATGGCAATGAATTAAAATACTTAACTGAGTGTATTGAAACAGGCTGGATCAGTAGCGAAGGCCCTTTTATTACTAAATTTGAGGTTCAGTTTAGTAAATATATTGGTAGTTCGTACGGAATTGCGGTTAGTAACGGT
>NZ_JBFTRT010000021.1:0-16660 GCF_056399685.1 Pedobacter sp. 01N416 | reverse complement strand
TCGCAGGGGGCTGTTCGTCGCGAAGTAGAGCATTTAGCAGGTTTAACAGCTGTTGATGGTGCTACGATCATCAACGAAGAATTTGACCTGATTGCGTTTGGTGCAAAAATCGGTCGTGCTAAAGGCAAACCAACCGTAGAGCAGATTGCATTTTCGGAGCCCATTGTTGGTGGCGAAGATAAAATTCTTTATCCCGGACAGCTCGGAGGGACCAGGCACTTTTCTGTAGCCCAGTTTGTTAACGATCAGCCGCAATCTATTGGTTTGGTGGCGTCTCAGGATGGCCATTTTACCATTTTCAGTTACAGCAAAAAACAAAATATGGTAATGGCACATCGCATTGAAACGTTACTTTTGTAATAGCAAGGAGCAGAAAGCATAGAGCATAGCGATTATATTGGTTTGGAAAAGCGCTGTACTGCTAATCGGGTACTGTAATCCGTCTTTCCGCTAAATTCCCGATCAAACCTTTGCTAAAAAACAAATGTTCATTGAGATCGGGAGATATCGCTTCAATACGGTTTAGTTAAATAGGACTGTGCTAAAAACTCAGGTACATTTCACGCACACTAAACAGTGAACCGATTAACCGTTTAAAACAATTAACCATTAGAGATGAACCTCGATAAAAGCCAGCTAATAGCTTCAGCATACGAACATACACCAACCAAGGAGCAATTGCTTTTTTGCGAGCGGATGTCGGTGTTTTTGCAACAGGACGACGAGTACCGCTGTTTTGTGCTTAAAGGTTACGCTGGTACAGGTAAGACCACCTCTGTAGCGGCTTTGGTGAAGGTTTTGAAACAATTTAATCTGCGCAGTGAACTGCTTGCGCCAACGGGAAGGGCAGCGAAAGTAATGAGCCAGTATTCATACCGAAAAGCATTAACCATACATAAACGGATTTACCGCAAGCGTTCGGCGGCATCGCCCGAAATGCAGTTTCAATTGGCACCTAATCTCTCGGAAAATACATTGTTTATTATCGACGAGGCCTCGATGATTGCCGATGAATTTAATGAAACAGGCTCTTCAATATTAAGAGATCTGCTGGAGTTTGTGTACAATACCAAAAACTGCTTTTTGCTTTTTGTGGGCGATACGGCCCAGTTGCCCCCGGTGGGGAGCTTAGATAGCCCGGCATTGAACGAACAGTACCTCAAAGATAAATTTGCATTAACCGTGTCGTCTGTTGAGTTAAAGGAGGTGGTTAGGCAAGGGAAGAAGTCGGGTATTTTGGCCAATGCCACGATGTTGAGAAATCAGATTGCTAAAAATCCTGAAAATCCGATGCCTAAATTCCTGACTAAAAGTTATACCGATATTTACAATATGCCCGGGGCGCGTTTGGTTGAAGGACTGGAATATGCTTACCGCAAATTCGGCATGGAAAATACCCTGGTGGTTTGTCGTTCCAATAAATCGGCCAATGTGTATAACCAGCAGATTAGAGCCAGGTTGTTGTATCGCGAGGAAGAGTTAACGGGCGGTGATCAGATTATGGTGGTGCGGAACAATTATTTCTGGCTACCAGAGAACGAGGATACTGCTTTTATTGCCAATGGCGATATGGCAAAGGTGATTCGTGTGAGGGGAGAAGAAGAACGTTATGGATTCCGTTTTGCCGATGCCACTTTAGAGTTTATGGATTTCCCCGCTGCGGGGCAGATTAGTTGCAAAGTAATGTTGGATACGCTCAATTTAGAAAGTGCTAATCTGCCTTATGAGCAGAATAAAAAGCTTTTTGACGGGCTTAATGAAGATTATGAGCACATTGCCAATAAACGGCAACGGATGTTGGCCATTAAGGCAGATCCTTTTTACAACGCCTTGCAAATTAAGTTTGCTTATGCGGTAACCTGCCATAAAGCACAGGGCGGACAGTGGGATGCGGTTTTTGCTGATCAGGGTTATCTTACTGAAGAAATGATTGATCTCGATTTTCTCCGCTGGTTATACACTGCTGTAACGCGAGCAAAAAAAGAGTTATATTTAGTCAATTTTGCGCCTCAGCTTTTCGCAAAGACGGCGCAGGAGGACTACTTTTAATAGCTATCGTCATGCTGAATTTATTTCAGCATCTATTTACGAAGAGACCCTGAAATGAACTCAGGGTGACGATCAATGTGCTAAGAAGTTTAGATACTAACCAATTATATATGAAATTTGCCTTTAGTCTTAAAAACAAGCTAAAAATAGCTTTTTTGCTTTTCTGCATCATGTGCTGCACCTTGTTGATCCGTTTTTTGGAAGATAAAAGTGTAGAGAAGATTAACGAATCTTTCATTTCAATGTACAACGACAGACTTGTTCCCGCTACAGATTTATATTTTATTGCCGAAAACCTGTATCATAAAAATAAGATTCTCCAGGAAATATTATTCGGGGATGGTGCTGTTCAGCCTTCAATCGGTATAGTGAAAATGAATAAACATAACCGTAAAATAGATTCGATAATCAATAAATATGAACTTACTTTATTGGTAAAACAGGAGAAAAGTTTTTTAAACGATCTTAAAAAAGCATTAACTGTTCAACAGGGAGTGGAGGCGAAAATAATAAACATGGCAGGTACTGAAGGAAGAATAATTTATGAGTCGATGGGAAAAAAAGCTGTTGATGAAACACTGGCTAAGCTTTCGGCGTTGATTAAAATACAATCTAAAGTGGGTAATGATCTGATTAAAGGCTCAAAGATCTTCGTTTCGGGAACGAAGGTATATTCTACCTTGCAGGTTATTTTAGCTATTGTGATCGGAATTATGATCGTAGCCATTGTTTCGGCCTCGAATGCAGTGAAAATTCAGAGCGAGAAGTTTAATTTGAATTAGACTTATAGTAAGTTTTACTGGTTAATTCATGATTGGTCGTCTTTCCCGCGCAGGCGGGAATCGTAATGCAAGCGCTTTAAGATTCCCAATCAAGTTGGGAATGACGACCAATCTTAATGATTTTTATGAAATAAATTATTCTGCTTCGTCGTCTGTAATCAGTCTGATCGAATCGTCAGAAAGTACGATTAAACGCTCCTTATATAGTGAGCCAATGGTTTTTTTGAAGGCGCTTTTACTGATCTGGAAACGGTGATAAATATCTTCAGGAGAACTTTTATCGCCCAGTTCAATTACACCGCCACTCTTTTTTAGCTCTCTTAACATCATCTCTTTCGAATCGAGAATATGGCCGTAACCACTTGGCTGTAGGGTTAAATCGATCTTACCCTCCACTCGGATTTTCTTGATCCAGCCTTTGCGCATTTCGCCTGGTTGGATATTATCAAAAACCTCGTTATTGTAAAGCAAACCGATATAAGTATTGTTGATAATGGCGTTAAAACCAAGATCGGTTTCTTCGGTAATCAATAAGCTTACTTCGTCGCCCTCTTCAAAATCGAAACCATCTTCTTCCACAAAATCGTATAGCTTAGAAGAAGCCAGTAAGCGGTCGTTACTTTCGTCTAAATACAGGTAAACCACATATTTATAGCCTTTTTGCATCGGCCTTTTTTGCTCGCGATCTGGTACATAAACATCTTTATCGATACCAAGATCCATAAAAACGCCATCATCACCATCAGAAACCACTTTCAAAAAAGCGAAATCGCCCACTTCGGCATATGCTTTCTGGGTAGTTCCGGTTAAGCGGCCATCTTTTTGTACAAAAACAAAAACGGTAATGTTATCGCCAATTTCTACGCCATTCGGAACGTATTGGTAAGGCAGGATGACCAGTTTATCGCCATCGGTTAAGTTTAATCCAGCTTCTGTTTTGCTTAAAATCCTTAACTCGTTGTATTTTCCTATTTCAATCATGTGTTTTGGGTTTAACCATTTTCTTCAATGGCTTTTGCTGCAAAGGTAACAATGTTTCGTTGCAAATCGGTTTTAAATGAAGTTGGAAAGGTATATGAGTAAAACAGAAAAAATGTTCTTTACTTCAGCCTTGCGCAGTGGCTACTTTCAACAGATTATAAAAGAATGATCGTCATTCCCGCGCAGGCGGGAATCTTAAAGCAATATGTAAACCTAGCTAAAGTTTTAAGATTCCCAATCAAGTTGGGAATGACGACCCGCGAATACACCTTATTTGGGCCTGCAATGAAAAAAAATATATATTTTAGCAACTTATCTAATATTAAAACTACAATATGAACAAGCAGATTCCTCCATTTTTTTTAAGCGACGAGTATTTTATTGATGAGAAAGTAAACTTTTTAAAGTTTGCGAACGAGTACAAAGTGTATAACGATCAGGGCGCTCAGATCGGGATTATTAAACAGCGTATTTCTGGCTGGCAAAAGGCTTTAACCTTATTGGTTGATAAGCGTATGATGCCTTTTAAATTAGAAATTACCGATATTAACGACCAGTTGCAGGCCACCATTACAAGAGGATGGACCTTCTGGATGTCGAAAATTATTGTGACCGATCCGCTTGGTGTTGAAGTGGGCATTATTAAACAAAAGTTTAAATTCTTCAAGCCTACTTTTACCATTTCGAGTCCAACATCTGGAGAAGAGATCGCAAAAATATCTGGCGATTGGAAAGCCTGGAACTTTAGCATCACCAATAACGCAGGTGCCGAAATGGGCAAAATAAACAAAAAGTGGGCTGGCGCTTTGAAAGAAGTTTTCACCACGGCCGATAAATACAATGTGTCTATCGATCCAAGTTATGCAGAAAGCAATCAGAAAGTTGCAATTGTGGCCACTGCCATTACCATCGATATGGTTTTGAAGGAAAGTAAATAGGCGGTTAATTAACATAAGCGGTTAAATATTAAATAGGAGCCTGTATCATAAAAGCAATTTCTCCTTAGGCTATGTCATGTTGAGCTTGTCGAAACACCTTAAGAGGTATTTAATAAGTCCTTCGACAAGCTCAGGATGACAAATCTAAAATATGATACAGCCTCTTTTTATTTTATAAGTTTCTTCTTCTATAACTTTCTTACAAACGATATCAATTAATTCGGCTAAATTTGGAACCTACAATTTAAGGTATCTTCATTGATATGGAAAAAACCAAAGAAGCCAAAAAGCCGAGTATTTTCAGTTTACTTGGAAACTACAGGGGCTTGATTTTTATGCTGATCCTGTTTGCGTTGCTCAGTAACGGTATTAATTTACTCTTACCAAAGATTATTGCAAGCGGTATCGATTCTTATACCAACAAAACTTTCAACCTTCAGTCCATTCTTCTTCAGTTTTCACTGGCTATTGTACTGGTTTTTATCTTTACTTATTTGCAGAGTATTGTACAAACCTATGCTTCTGAACGTGTGGCAAGAGATTTAAGAACAAGGTTATCGGATCAGATTTCGCGACAGAGCCATGCCTACATTATTCAGGCTAATCCCTCAAAACTGCTAACCAATCTTACGGCTGATGCCGATTCGATTAAAATGTTTGTTTCGCAGGCTATCGTATCTATCTGCTCGTCTATATTTTTAATTGTTGGGGCAAGTATTCTGCTCCTGATGATTAACTGGAAACTGGCACTTTGCGTGATTGCTATTGTGCCGATTATCGGTGGGGCATTTTTCTATGTGTTGAGCAAGGTAAAAGTGCTTTTCAAAAAGAGTAGGGAAGTGATCGATTGGCTGAACAAAGTAATCAGCGAAAGTATTTTAGGCTCGGCTTTAATCAGGGTAATTAATTCGCAAGCTTTAGAATACAATAAATTTATAGATGCGAATGCCAAAGCGAGAGATTTAGGAATTTCCATTCTCCGTATGTTTGCTGCGCTGATTCCGATTATTGTTTTTACAGCCAATTTATCCGGTTTGTGCATTCTGGTACTGGGTGGTCACTTTGTTATTACCAATTCGATGACCCTGGGAGAATTTACCGCTTTTAGTAGTTACCTCACCCTCATTATATTTCCCATTTTGGTAATCGGTTTTATGAGCAATGTAATTGCACAGGCTACGGCATCTTACCAAAGGATAGAAAGTGTGCTGAATGCTGCTGAGATCAAACATCCAGGCACGCTAAGCACACAATTACGAGGGGAACTAGAAGCGAAAGACCTTAATTTGAGTTTCGGACAAAAACCAGTTTTAAAATCGGTTTCATTTTCGGCTAAAGCAGGTTCTAAAACCGCTATTATTGGCCCTACGGCTGCGGGTAAAACACAATTGCTTTATATTTTAACAGGTCTTATTGAAGCAGATTCTGGCGCGGTGCTGTTCGATAACGAAGAAATTAAAAAGTACAACCAGGAGAATTTTCACCAACAGGTTGGCTTCGTATTTCAGGACAGCATTATGTTCAACATGAGCATTAGGGAAAATATTGCCTTTAGCGATACCGTTACAGACGAATCGCTAGCCAAAGCCATAGCTACTGCCGAACTGAAAGATTTTGTAGATGCCTTACCTGATCAATTGAATACTATTGTTTCAGAACGTGGAAACAGCCTTTCGGGTGGACAAAAACAACGCATTATGCTGGCCAGGGCTTTAGCGGTGAATCCGAAGATCTTATTGCTTGATGATTTTACAGCCCGTGTTGATACCAATACGGAGAAAAGGATTTTGGAGAACATCCAACAAAATTATCCTGGTTTAACTTTACTTTCCATTACACAAAAAATAGCTTCTGTTGAGCATTACGATAAAGTGATCTTGCTGATGCAGGGCGAAATCATTGCAGAAGGAACCCATCAGGATTTGCTGAAAAGCAGTCCCGAATATGTTCAGATTTACAATTCACAACAGAGCACCAGTAATTATGAACTACAATCTTAACCAGCTTAACACCAGGCAGGAAAAGCAATCTACTTTGAAGGCGCTGAAAAGCCTACTAAAACTGATCTCGGCTGAACGTAAGAACCTTTGGCTGGCGCTGATTGCCATTTTGGTTAACTCAGGTCTGTTGCTTTTGGGACCATTATTGGTAGGCCACACGGTTGATACCTATATCCGCACTAAACAGTTTCATGGTGTGCTTATTTTTGGTGGTATACTGTTAGTGATGTATATGATTGCTATGGTTACCGGTTACACCCAAACCAGGTTGATGGGTGGAGTAGGCCAGCGAATGTTATACACTTTGCGTAATGCCATTTTTAATAAACTGCAGGAGTTACCGGTTTCATTTTTTAATCAGAACAAAGCTGGCGATCTGATTTCGAGGGTAAATAACGATACCGATAAGCTGAACCAGTTTTTCTCACAGTCGTTAATGCAGTTTATAGGCAGTATTGTCACCATGATCGGTGCCGGTATTTTCTTGCTTTCGATTAATTTAGAACTAGGCGCCGCAACACTTTCGCCTGCGGTGGTGATCGTTCTTTTTACAATGGCTTTATCACCCTGGGTAAAAGGGAAAAATGCCAAAAACTTAAAAAGCGTTGGCGGAATGAGTGCCGAAATACAGGAAAGCCTGAACAACTTTAAAGTGATTATTGCATTTAACCGTAGGGATTATTTTAGGAAACGTTTTAATGAAGCCAATACCGAAAACTATAAAACAGCCATAGGTGCGGGTTTAGCCAATAATATTTTTGTGCCAGTTTACGGTTTGTTATCGAGTATTGCACAGCTGATCACCTTATTATTTGGTATTTATCTAATTTCTACTGGCAACTTTACATTAGGTTTATTGGTGAGTTATATTGCTTATACCACCAATTTTTATAATCCGCTAAGGCAATTGGCTGCCCTTTGGACAAGTTTTCAGGTGGCTATGGCCAGTTGGGACAGGATATCGCAGATCTTATCATTAGAGAGTGACCTAAAACAGATTAAAGTTGACGAAAATATCAATTCTGATACTTTATTGGAGTTTAAAAACGTGCATTTCTCTTATGRTGACAATAAAGAAATCCTCCATAACATTAACCTAAAATTCGAAAAAGGAAAAACTTATGCTTTGATTGGTCCAACCGGAGGAGGGAAAACCACTACTGCTTCTTTAATTTCGCGTTTGTACGATGCCACTAAAGGAACGGTTTTATTAAATGGTAAAGATATCCGTTCATTTTCTGCTGAGGAAAGAACACAAAAAATCGGGTTCATTTTACAGGAACCATTTTTATTTACAGGAACTGTAAAAGAGAATATTTTGTATGGTAATAGTCAATATAAGGATGTAAGTGATGTGCAGCTGGAGAAAATAATTGAAGAAGCCAACTTAAACGCACTTTTAGCCATATTTGATGAAGGGTTAAATACACAGATTACTTCGGGATCGGACAGTATAAGTTTGGGTCAGAAACAGTTGATTGCCTTTATGCGTGCGGTGCTAAGAAATCCTGAACTGTTAATCCTTGATGAAGCTACAGCCAACATCGATACTATAACTGAACAGCTTTTGAGCAGCATTTTAAATAAACTGTCGAAAGAAACCACGCTTGTTATTATTGCACACCGTTTAAACACCATCGAAAACGCTGACGAAATTTATTTTGTAAATGAAGGCGAAGTACAAAAAGCTGGAACGCTGAACGATGCATTAAATATGTTATTGAAAGGGAAAAGGGTAAGTTGATATCGTTATAAACCTATCAGGTTTTTGAAACCTGATAGGTTTTTTAAAAAAAATACAATGAAAAAATATTTCTTCTTTTTGGCGCTTTCAGTCTTAAGTACCATCTCTTTTGCGCAAAGCGAAGGGCAAAACCTTTTTGTTCAGGATAGTTTAAAGTTGATTTCTTCGCAGTTTAAGTTTACAGAAGGTGCATCAGTTGATAAACAGGGAAACGTGTTTTTTACTGATCAGCCTAATGATAAAATCTGGAAATATGGTATTGATTGCAAACTGAGCCTGTATATGGATAAATCGGGAAGGGCAAACGGTACTTATTTCGATAAAAAAGGTAACCTGATTGTTTGTGCCGACGAGAATAACCAGATCTGGTCTATCGATAAAAACAAAAAGATAAAAGTGCTCTTCAGCGATTATGAAGGTAAAAAGGTAAACGGACCAAACGATATCTGGCTGGATGCTAAAGGAGGCATTTATTTTACTGACCCTTATTATCAGCGCGATTACTGGACCAGGAAATCGCCTGAAATTCAAGGGCAAAAGGTATATTATCTTCCTAAAGGAAAAAAGGAAGCCATTATCGTGACGGATGATATCATCAAGCCTAACGGTATTGTAGGTACTCCGGATGGTAAATTTTTGTATGTGGCCGATATGAGCGCCAATAAAACTTATCGTTATCGTATTGGTGCTGATGCCAAATTAACAGACAGGCAACTTTTCCTTAACCAGCATTCTGATGGAATGACTTTAGACAGTGATGGAAATATTTATGTAACCGGAAAAGGGGTGAATATTTACAAACCTACCGGCGAAAAAATCGGTCATATTGATATACCCGAAGAGTGGTGCGGTAACATTTGTTTTGGTGGAAAAGACAAAAACATGCTTTTTATTACGGCTTCAAAATCGCTTTACGTTATTCCAACGAATGCAAAAGGAGTAGAGTAACAGCTCGTTATAACCTTTTAAGGGCAAGTAAAGCCGAAAAAACTAAGAATGAATTAACATAAAAAAAATTTCTGTTCAGTTTATTCAACCCCTAAAAATATTAAAGGCATTAATTAGTTTTGAGCTTCCTACTTATAGGGATAGACGACTATGAAAAAGCCCTCTCAGGATTGAAGGGCTTTTTTACTTTTAATCATCCTTATTATTTTAAATTATGTGGGCAATCTGGGATCAATATTAAAAGTTGTGGAGTAGTTATTTTAAAGTATACAAATTGAGTTAGCTTGTAGAGAAAGCTCTACTCATTTAACTCCCTGGAATTGTGCTAAAAAGCTTTAATCTTTGCATTGAAAGATTCAGCGGAAGCATTTGTTGATCTGTTATCAAAATAGTTCAGAATAGTACGATAATGATTCTGAACAGATCTTGTAATTGTATTGAATGCCTTGAAAGGGGATTACCAAACTTTTTCGTGCCATTTGGGACTTCCACCCTATAGATATATGGCATAATAGCACACCACAAAAAAGAGGGTGCTGTATAACACGCGCACCCTCACTATTAAACTAACTAACCTAGTCCCGGCATTTTTCATAACCTTAAGCACAAAGATTAAGGATTATTAAAGACGATTACATTTATCGTCCAGATTCTGGAAGCCCCATTTTACTGCAATAACAATGTATTTCAAAGATTGGCAGTATCTGTAGGGGCTCCATAAGTCGATCCCACGACTAGAGGGATTAACAATTAATAATTAGTTACGCTTCAGCACTTCCTCTGTAACACGATAAGCCCCTGCTGCTCCATAGCCATACCTTACTTTAAAGGTTTTGGTCGCCGGATCATAGGTGTTATTACAAGAAGCAGAACCTGCCCAGGCAGCTGTATAGCCATCTGGTAAACCAGATGTAAACATTAAATATGGAGTTCCGGCAGCTCCAGGAGCACCTGTAATGGWTAAGGTGTTATCAGGATTAATTGTAATTAATGCTCTGTAACCACTGGTTCCCAAATCACCTAAGTCTACAAGTACGCCATTCGTACCGCTCGTAACTAAGGTTTTAACAACATTAGTCATTGCCCGTGGGCTACTCGGGTGATAGAAGTATCCATTTGAGGTATAATTAGCTTCATAATTATTAACTGGTGGTAAAACAGGAAGTGGAGCAATATTGATTTTCCAAACTTTTTTCTGACCATTAGCTGCTGTTATTTCATATTGTAATGGTTTGCTGCAATCTGTAATATCTCCAGGATTTGCTGTGCCATTTATACCCTTCATTGTGGCAGCAGTAGAAATGTTAAAATATGGCCAAAGGCGATTTAAGCTTACTTTTGTACGCTCCTGTCCGGAAAAAGTTGGGGTAGCAGATGGAATATCCAGTGTGATGTTGATAGTGCCATTGGCAGCATCAATAACATGAGAAACATTGGTTAATTTTACATATGCTACAATTGAATCTTTTCCAGCAACTGGATTAGCTATTTTATATCGATATTCCAAGTTTGCCAAAGTAATATCTGCATCAGAAAACGCAGGATAACCTGGCAAATCTTTCTTTAAGCACGAGCTAAACAAGGTGCTTGCCAAAATTGCTATTAAAGCTATTTTTAAATTTATAATTCTTTTCATCATCTTTAATTTTAAGTTTTACCAGCCAGGATTTTGAGGTCCAAATTTTGAATTGTTATCAATATAACTTTGGGCTATAGGTAGCAAATAACGTCTAGTTTCATCAAATTGGCGGTTATTATAGGGGAAGCCTCCAAATGGACCTGTTGTAGTAACAAATGATTTGCGGTCTTTACTTACGTCCATTACCCTCATTACTTCAGTTAAATTAGCAATTTTTTTACCAGATGGTAACCCATCATTGGCATCTCCGCCATATCTTCCCCATCTTAATAAACTGTAATAAAAGTCATTTTCCATTACCAGATCTACACGTCTTTCGCGTTTATAATCTGTCCAAGCATTAGCCGTAGTCGCTGCTTGAGAAACTGGTAATTGACCATGAGTTACGCGTGTTTTGTTTAAGTTCAATACAGCATTGGCTACATCACCCTTTAACAAAAAGGCCTCGGCCAAATTTAAATAGACTCTTCCTAAACGCATTGCTACGTAATGGTAATCAGTAGGTACGCCAACATAAGGTCTAGGGTTTACATTGGTGTAAAGTCCCTTTTTCCAATACATATTCGTTAAAGTTACATAAGGATTAGGAGCGATACCTGTAATTCTCATCCAACGATCGGCGTTACCGTGTAAAGTAGTGGTTAATTGTTCACCATAAATTCGTTCTGTCGAATCGCTCCATATTGTAGCTTTCCACCTTGCATCTCTATTTTGGTTAGCCAGGCTCCAAATGGTTTCGGTACTTCCCGGTATTATTCTACCACTTTTGATGGTAGTCTCACCAGTATTCCTAGGTATTACATTATGGCCGGTACCCGTTGAAGGAACAGTTGCGCTTTCGTCTACATTCGCCAAGTATTGCGAGGTTTTGTTCCAAGCAACTGCTAAGGTTGGATTAGCTTTATCGATTGTTAAATAATCGTCAGTAAAGTTTTGTGTCGGAAAATTTGTGCCCCAAGCCTCAAAAATATTCTGATTGGTAAACAAGCCGCCACCATTACGAGCTATTCTATCATTGTTAAGATTAGGCACCATGGTTTGCATTGGTGTACCATCAACCGTAGTGTTTGCGGCTAAGCGATAGATTCCAAAAATAATCTCAGGAGAGGTTTTTTTGGTTTCGTTAAACATTCCACCGTAATCAGCTTCTAAAGAGTAACCTCCAGTATTGATTACTAAATTTGCATTGTCTATCACTTTTTGTAGTAATGGATCGCTTGCGTTAACATTTGGTGCCGCAGGGTAGTTTTTATACGCTAAAGCCTGCAAACAAACTTCTGTTAAAAAAGAAGCCGCTACATATTTATTTGCTCTACCAGCAATTTTAATTGTTGGTAGGTCAACAATAGCATCTTCTAAATCTTTAATGATAAAACCATAAGATTCAGTTGGATTAGCTGTACTTGGCAATTTAAGTTCATCATCTGGTGTTAAAACTTTGTCTATCCAAACGATACGGCCAGTAGTACGGGCAATATTGTAATAAGACATGGCTCTTAAAAATTTGCCTTCAGCGATAAGCGCTTTTTTGTCGGCATCTGAAATCCCTGGTGACTCTGCCACTTTTTTAATGATTAGATTACAACGGCGAACAGCAGCCCAGTTGTTAAAACCATAATCATTAGCTCTTGTAATTGATTCGCTAACAAAAGGTGATGCATTGCTCCAGCTGCCATCGCCAGATRCCATAATGTTTGCAGTTCTCAAGTCAGTTGCTTGCCCACCTTGATAGGCGCCCATGATAGAGTAAGTACTGAAAATGAAAGTTTCTGCGTTGGCTTTCGTGCTCCATACCACATCTTCACTGATCTTATCAAAGGGCTCGGTTTCCAGCACTTTTTTGCAAGAGTTCAGTGCAAGCATACTTGCTGTTACTGCTATAATTGCTATATATTTTTTCATTAGTATATAATTTATTTTAATGGTAATGAAGCTATCATGATTTTATAGTCATTTCATTGTGTGATTTGAAAAATCATGATGGTTTCATCTGTTTATAAATTAGTTTGATTAAAACCCAGCTGTTACACCAAAAGACAGCGTACGTTGTACAGGATAATTATAGTTGTTGGTATTAGATTCAGGGTCAATAAAGTATTTTTGACTTTTCGAATCACTCAATAAATTAGTTCCCGATACATATAGGCGTAATTGTTGGAATGGAGAGTTTTTCAGTACTCCTTGTTTAAAATCATAACCAAATTGTAAATATTTTAAACGAACATATTTAGATTGGACAATCCAAAAATCGCTGTTTTGTATGTTGTTATTTCCATTTGCACTTGGCGAGCTGGTTTGTCTAGGAAAAATAGAATTGGTATTATCTGGCCTCCAGTAATCTTGCTGGAAACCATAAAGTAAATACCCTTGTGTACTCGAACCTTGTAGCACATCACCAAGATAACGGTCTCTATCTCCCGATCCTTGTACTACAGCGCTAAAGCTAAATCCTTTATAACCTAAGTCAAAGGTAATCCCGTAATTGCTTCTTGGCATGGTGTTTTTACCAATTCTTCTTTGGTCATTGCCATCAATTTGGCCATCACCGTTCGCATCTAAATATTTCAAATCTCCAGCTTGAACATTATTGGCGTTTATAATGTGTGCACCATTCATCCAGTCGCTGTTAGAACCATAAATGCCAAGCGATTGATAACCAAGTCCGAAGTAAGTTCCTGGTGCACCAGAGCCTCGCGTGTATGGATTTTTCATATCGGCTTCACTATCCTGCGCAGTACGCTCAGTAAGCGTATTGAAGAAAGTATAATTTACCCCAACCTTATAGGTAAAACTATTAACCTTATCATTCCAATCCAAATGGAATTCGGCACCTTCTTTACGATTAGCACCTTCTACGAAATTAATTGGCGGCAAACCAATACCCAACGTTTGAGCAAAACGCGGATCGGAAGTTACAAAACCTGTAGTACGGCTATAGAAATAATCTACGGTTCCATTTAATCTATTGTTCATCGAAGCAAAGTCGATCCCTAAGTTTCTGTTTTTAATGGTTTGCCAAGAGTAATTAATACTAGGTAAATTAACTGGTTCTGATGTGCCTTGAACCGGTTTTCCATCTACGATCCATCCAATTGGCGTAATGCCATAACCAGAAACATACTGGTAGGCTGCAATATCATCACTGTTTCCGGTTAAACCATAAGAACCACGTAATTTAAGGAAATCAAAAATATGTTTGTCCTTAAGCGATTGCATAAAACTTTCTTCCGAAATGTTATAACCACCTGATAGGGCATAAAATGTACCCCATTGCTTTCCAGGCACAAATAAATCGCTACCATCTCTACGAACTACACCTTCTACGGTGTATTTAGATTTGTAGGTATAACCTAAACGACCTATATATCCTGCTCTGGCACCAAATACATTTCCATTATCTGTATAATAGTTGTACTCTGCCCCATTAATCGACTGGTTCGCTGTTGGGCCTGCCACAATCTGATCAAAAAGAATCTGATATTGTGTTCTAGTGCCGCTTAAGCTACCAATAGTATGTTGTTGCTGCTCATAGCCCCCTGTAAAATCTACGGCATGATCACCAAAAGTCTTATTATAGGTTACAAAACCTTGTAAGGTAATCGATTTTCCTTCACTTCTACTGTTGGTCAAATCTGGTGGATTGCTATATATTGGACTCGTACTGCCATTTGCATACGTTGGTGCCAATACATTCCAGTTTTTGCCAATGGAATTCCTAAGATTATAATTTCCACTGGCTTTAAATTTTAAACCACTTAAAAAAGGAGCACTATACTCTAATGCCAAATTTCCATTAAAGACTCTAGAAATTCCTTTAGCATATCCAGATTTTGGATCAAGCTCTTGTACCGGATTATCAGTAGTATTATTAGACGGTAAGCCGAATTCATTATTGGCTAATTGGCTTGGGCGTTTGTTTTGGATATGGCTATAAACACCACCATAGCCAACACTTGGCTGTATGTTATTTTCCACATACCCATCTAAACCAGTAGTTACTTTTAAATTAATCTTATCAAAATAACTTGTTGTGTTTAAACGGTAAGTTGTGCGGCGGTTATAATTCTGGTCTGTTCTTAAGTTAGACCCCTGATCATAGTAAGACAATGCTGCATAATAGGTTAACTGTTTAGTGCCCGATGTTACCGAAAAATCGTGTCTCATTTCTGGGGCAAAATCTTTTAAGGTAAGCGATTGCCAATCGGTATTCGGAAAATTAATCGGGTCGGCACCTGTACGGTACTTTTCTAGATCAGGCACTGGTGTTGGCAAAGGTAAACCTTCAGATGCATAAACATCATTAGTAGCTTTCAGTTGCTCATAAGAGCTTACTTTTTTAGGAAACAAGGTAGGTTGTGAAAAAATTTGGTTAAATGAATAATTAACATTTATTTTTCCGTCTTTCCCTTGCTTCGTAGTTACAATAATTACACCGTTACCCGCAGAAACACCATATAAAGCCGTAGCTTCAGCATCTTTAAGGATCGAATAGGTTTCAACATCATTCGGGTTTATGTTTTGAAAATCACTTTGCGTACGGATAATATTGTCAATAACATATAAAGGTGGTTTACTAGAACCACGAATAGAAATTGTGCTCTTTGTTCCTGGCGCACCAGTGGTAGTCGTCACAATAATACCTTGTGCTCTACCCGCAATTGCATCATTAATAGAGGCAACAGGTAGTTGTGCAACCTTCTCAAAATCAATTGTACTGATAGCTCCGGTAGTTTTTCTTTTTGTAGTCGAACCAAAGGCTTGTACAACTACCTCATCTAGGTTATTCGATGAATTCAGCATCACAATTTTCATTGGAGAGGTAGAAGCGGGCATTTCTACGGTTTTATAACCAATGGTCGTAAAAACTATGGTTGAATTTTCAGGAACTTTTAGGCTAAATTTCCCCGCCCCRTCAGTCATAAATCCAAGGCCTTTCACGCCTTTCACACTTACACTTACTCCTGGTAGCGGTATCCCCGCAGTATCAACAACAACACCCGTTATGGTAATGTCTTTTAATAACTTTCCTCTCGATGAGATGGTAACAAGGTTATCCCCCTCAATGGAATAAACCAATGAAGTACCTTCTAAAAGCTGATCGAGGACGTCAGATATAGGGGCTTTATTTACTTTTACGCTTATTTGCTTGTTGAAAGGCCCTTCAGTTGGGCTGTAAACAAAGCGAAATGAGCTTTGTTTTTCTATCAATTTAAGAGCCTTACTCAACTGCATATTTTTCATGTCGAAAGACAGCTTTTCTTGTGAAAAAACCTTTGCAGATACATTTAAGCAGGCGATCATCACCATTAAAAATGTCAGTTTCATTGTCAAAATGAGTTTAGAGCGCACTCGATTCCAAGTTGGCTCTTTGGTGAAGTAATAATTTATCATACTTTTGTTTTTTTGGTTAGTTTGATTGTGGTATTTACTGTTTGCATACGTGATATACCCGATCACATAAAAAATCAAAAAAATCCCGGGGCGGTGTTCCAGCATCGCCCCTTTTATTTTGATCTCTCTATTTGGCTTTGTTGTTATTTTGTAATAATGATTTTTCCTCCTTCCATTTTATAGTTAAA
>NZ_JBFTRT010000020.1:0-16711 GCF_056399685.1 Pedobacter sp. 01N416 | reverse complement strand
ATCGTAAATATCGACGAGAAAAAACGTATCCTTTATTTTACGGCAAATGGCAGGGAAGGTAAAGAAGATCCTTACTACTTACATTTATACAGCATCAATTTTGATGGTTCGAACATGAAACTGTTAAATGCAGGTGATTTTGACCATGTGGCGAATATGAATGATAACAATACTTTCTTTGTTGATAATTATTCGAGGGTAAACACTGCACCAAAAGCCACGCTTTACGATGGATCAGGCAAAAAAGTGATGGATCTTGAAACTACAGATCTTTCATTATTGATAACAGCAGGTTACAAATTTCCTGAACCTTTCAAAGTAAAAGCAGATGATGGAATTACCGATCTGTACGGTGTAATGTATAAACCTTTCGATTTCGATCCGAATAAAAAGTATCCGATTATCGAATATGTTTACCCAGGCCCGCAAACAGAAGCGGTAAACAAAGCTTTTAGCAAGAGCATGGACCGTACCGAGCGTTTAGCTCAATTTGGTTATATCGTAATTACGGTAGGTAACCGCGGCGGAAACCCTTCGCGATCTAAATGGTACCATACTTACGGTTATGGCAATCTGCGCGATTACGGTTTGGCAGATAAGAAAACAGCTATTGAGCAACTGGCTGCCAAATATTCTTACATCGACGAATCGAAAGTGGGCATTACAGGTCACTCTGGCGGTGGCTTTATGTCAACCGCTGCTATGCTGGTTTATCCTGATTTCTTTAAAGCTGCGGTTTCGAACGCAGGAAACCACGATAATAGCATTTACAACCGTTGGTGGAGCGAAAAACACCATGGGGTAAAAGAAACCATTTCTTTAAAAGGCGATACCTCATTTAAATACAGCATTGATAAAAACCCTGACCTGGCCAAAAATTTAAAGGGACATTTGTTATTGATGCACGGCGATGTAGATAATAATGTGCATCCGGCAAACTCTATCCGCGTGGCCAATGCACTAATGAAAGCTGGTAAACGTTTCGATTTCTTGATTATTCCTGGTCAGCGCCATGGTTTTGGAGATATGACGGAGTATGCTTTCTGGAAACTGGCAGATCACTTTAACAAATATTTAATCGGCGATTTTTCTGAACCGAGCGATGTTGATTTAGTAGAAATGGACAGAGATATCGAACAGAACGGAAAATAGTTTTTATTACAATAGTTTATTTTGATGGCCTGTGGAAACGCAGGCCATTTCTTTTGCCATTATTGTAAGGCTAATTTTAATCGCTAATTGTTGCGTCACCCTGACCTGTAACGCAGCGGAAAGCTACGAAGTAAACCGAGCCTTAAGCGAGCTCACCGAAGGTAATTTATTTCAGGGGCTATTTCAATACGATTCGTCATTGCGAGGCTAATCCTTCATTAGCCGTGGCAATCTATCCGATTAATGTTAGGTACGAAATAGGTGCTCATGCAACCTCAAAAATGAAATACTGCCTTGGCCATCTAGCCCCGGTTGAAGCGTTACCCTGCAGCAACGAGGTACGAGGCAGCGAAGCGTATAAGCGTAAAACGGGAGAGGCTAAATGTTTTGCACAGGTATTGCGCTCCAAAAAAAAACTTAATTGTTGAGACTCCCTTTGTTAGCCGTGGCAATCTATCCGATTGGTGTTTGTTTTTGGTGTTACATAGCTTTTTGGAAAGCAGGCTTCGGTAGTTGTTCGGTTATTTCAGTCCCGCTATTGCCTATAGTCCCGATTTGAAATTTTCTTAAATACAATAGTGGTTAAATCGGGAACTATTCGGCGCTATCAGGTTTGATAATTTAGGGTTGTGTTCCAAATTTAAACCTTTCTATTGCAAATTTTTTTTCCTTTCGCCATGCTTTGCGTCCTCACAAACCATTTCGTTATTTGTTTAATTACAGATAAAAAGAATAAACACAGATTCAATCCGTGTTTATCAGTGTGCATCTGTGGTCAATAAACAAAAAAGCCCCGAAAATTTCGGGGCTTCTGATCTGTTAAGGTAATCCGTTAGTGTTTTTTTATTTGTAAAGGTAATTTACTGCAATCACATCATTTGCATTAAAAGTACGGTTACCGCCATTAGAACAGGCCAACATAAATGAGCCTGCATCAGGAGTTGAAGGCGTTCCCGGGATTCTAATTGCCCCCACATTCGATGCGCCTTCGTTGCCTGCGCCACTTGCGCCACAGCTAAAGGCACGGTTCATATAATCCGTATGGCGGAAACCGATACAATGGCCTACTTCGTGCTGGATCACAGAAGCAAGGTATAATAAATCAGGGTTGGTTCCATAAGCAGCAGCATTGGTGTTCATTTTAATTTGATTGTATGGCTTTCCTGATGCTGTTGGGAAACCCGCAGAACCTAAGGTAATAAAGCCGCCACTTGGACCTTCATTAAAGCCAATAACGTTAATGTTGCCGGTTGTACCTGCGCTAGCCCTTTGGAAAGTAATGCGTAAACCCAATGAGTTGTACCTCGAAATCATGGTGTTTACTGCATCGCTATATACCTGAGGTAAATTGGTTACCGACACTGTAATTACACGTGGTAAAGATTTAACCAGGTTTGTGGTTCGGTACTGCTCAGTTTCGGCAATGTTTAAATTTGCACCAGTAGAAGGTTCAGCTAAATTGTCATCAGTTAAAAGAATATCTCCTTCTACCAAATAACCTTCATCTGTTTTACGGATATTGTCGGTGCTAAAGCCTAGAGATTTGATCTGTGATAATTTGTCTGCTGAAATTTCAGTTTTGTTTTCTACCGCGTTTTCTGTATTATTACTCTTACATGAGTATAGGTTAGCGAGTAAAAGGCATACTGCTGCAATCGATAAAAATTTTGTTGTTTTCATCTTAGTTGGAATTAAATTAGTTTAGGTTGAATAAGTTAGTTAATAAAATTTGTGGATTACCTTATTAATCCTAATTTAGAGAAGATAATTGATGTAAACAAAATTTTACAATAAAATAAATATTGAGAGTCTGTACTGTATTTTTAGTTATATGTTTTTGTCTATCTGTGCTTGGTTTAAACGCACAAGTACAACCTGCTGGAATAGAAAAATATTTTGAAAAATATATTTCCAAAAATGGCAATTCACAAAAATTAAATGCCGAAGGGCTCATTTTGGTCCGGTTCAATCGTACGTTGACGGCTACCGAAATTCAATTATTAAACCCTAAAAAGAAACTTGCCGGCGATTATTTTATTGTCGAAAAACCGGCTGTCTCCAGCCTCTCTAATTATGTGATTTATCAAGAAAAAGCTAACGGACTATGGAAAGCCAGCGATCGGTTAATCAAAGTGCTTGCCAAGTCAACAAAAAAGAACGATTCCATTCTGGTTAGGCTATCCTTTAAAAATATAAATGCTTTACCTGTTTCAGCTAAAAACTTAAGCATAAAATCAATAGATCATATCAACAACATGATTATGGTTAATATTTTACAGGCTGATTTAATGTTGATATTGGAACTGGATGATATTTTATACGCTGATGTTTTGCCTGTTGCTAAAGAGGAAGTGGTCATTAATGGTATCGACCTCGGCTTAAACCAAATTTCTAATGCCCATCGTCTTTTTCCGGATATTGATGGCAGAGGTATAAATGTTTCCTTTAAAGAAGGGATGTATGATGCAGCCGACCTTGATTTATTAGGAAAAACACTTCCAGGAGCAACTATTGGTACAACACCAACTACCCATGCTACCATTATGGCCACCTTGGCATTAGGAAACGGCAATTCATTTATCCGTGGTTTAGGTGCCGCGCCAAAATCCAAATTGGCATATTCTGATTTTTCTAACCTCATGCCAGATTTGGTTACTGATTTAAACAGGCTTCAGATTAAGGTTCAAAACCATTCGTATGGTACCGATATAGACAATGACTACGGAATGGAAGCAGCTGCGTACGATAAGCAGATTTACGAAACCGATACTTTGATCCATGTTTTTTCTGCCGGAAATAAAGGAACAACAACGCCATCAGTTGGTTTTTATCAAGGGATAACCGCCAGAGCCAACTTAACAGGCAATTTTAAGCAGGCTAAAAATTTATTGGTGATAGGAGGGATTAGCAGAGAAAATATTTCTGAAAATCTGAGCAGCAAAGGTCCTGCCTATGATGGGCGCGTAAAACCGGAGCTTGTTGCCTTGGGCGAAGACGGAACATCTGGCTCTGCTGCAATTACCAGTGGATCAATCGCATTGTTAGAACAATTTTATCAGCAGAAATATAAAAAAGCGGCTTCTGTTTCATTAATTAGAGCAACAGTAATTAATTCGGCTGATGATTTGGGAACACCACAGCTAGATTTTTTATATGGCTATGGCAAATTGAATGTGGCCCAATCGTTAAAAACTTTAGATGAAAACAGGGCATCTTTGTATGAAGTGGCCAAAAATCAGGATTTGCTTATTCCCTTGGCAATTCCGGCTAATGTAGCTGAAGTGAAACTAACCATTACCTGGAACGATCCTCCTGCTGTTGTAAATGCAGCACAAAGTTTGGTTAATGGATTGGATTTAAGTCTAGAAAATCCTGTTGGAAATTTAACACTGCCCTGGGTGTTAAGCAGCTTTCCGCATTTAGATTCCCTCTCAAAGCCAGCTGTGCGTAAGGCCGACGTTATCAATACCATTCAACAGGTTAGCCTCGATAATCCCTCGGCAGGTGCTTATAATATTCATGTTAATGGTAAAAGGATTACACGGGGCAATAACCAGCGCTTTGCGATGGCTTATCGTTATACATTCAAAAACACTTTTTCTTTCATCAATCCTGAAAAAAACGAATACTTTTTTGCCAATGAACAAAACTACATCAGGTGGGAGAATACTTACACCAGTAAAACCGGAAACTTATCGGTGAGCTATGATGAAGGGGCTACATGGAAATCAATTGCTTCGGGGATTGATTTAAGCAAAGGTTTTTATAATTGGAATACACCAGATTTGTTTGCAAAAGCAATGATAAAAATGGAAGTGGATGGAAATGTAATATTGAGCCAATCATTTACGATTTCTAGTCCGAGGACATTGAAAGTTGGCTATGTATGTAAAGACGGTGCTGTGTTCAGCTGGGATCCACAGCCTGGTGCAAAAGATTATACTTTGTACAATATTGTGGATAATATTCTTTCTCCGGTGCTGAGCCTTACTGATACTATAGTTAAGCTTGATGCAGGCAAGATTAATAGTAAATATTTTGCGATAGCAGCTAACGGGGTAGGTTTTGCAGGTTTAAAAAGTTATACTATCGATTATACGCAGCAGGGAATTGCCTGTTATGTAAGAAATTTATCGGCATCTGTAAGTGAGGATAAAGTAAAACTAGATCTCAGTATTGGAAGTACCTTGGATTTAAAGAATATCATTTGGGAAAAACAGACCGGGCCAAATACTTTTAGTGTTTTACAGCAGACGAAGCCAGTTTCAAATCAACTCGATTATACAATTTTTGATGAAAAGCCAAAAGCTGGAATCCAGTTTTACCGCGTTACTTTCGAAACTGCCAACGGCCAGGTGCAGAGCGATCTGGTTTCGGCAGTATTTCTTAAGGACAATGAATTTTCTTTCTTTCCCAATCCAGTTGCCGATTATTTAACTATTCTGAGCGGATCATTCGAAGATTATAGTCTATCTATTTTTAACATATTAGGACAGAAGGTTTTTGAGGAAAAGGCCACAAGTTCGAGCCGTTTTTTGCTCAACGCTTTATCAACAGGTGTTTATGTAGGTGTGATCAATAAAAACGGGCAGCAATTGAAAAAATTTAAGTTGATTAAGCAATAATTATAACATGTTTTGCGTAAATCTTTGTGATTATCGGGAGGCATTTTGGTTCCCGCAGATTAAAAAGATGATAAGCGCCGAAATTTGGGATTAAGGGTGTTTAAGCTTTGTCTGCGTCAATCTGCGAGATCCGCGGGAGATATATTTGTTCCCGTAGATTAAAGATGATAAGCGCCGAAATTTGGAATTAAGGGTTTTTGAGCTTTTGTCTGCGTCAATCTGCGAGATCCGCGGGAGACCCTCAAATTGGGGAGATAAACACAGAAACTCCTAATTTCTTCGTATTTTTCAGCAAATGAAATTTTTTATTAAAATTCAATCCTTTATAAATGAAAAAAAACCTATTACTTTTCAGTTGCGCGCTCCTGTTCTTTGGCTCCTGTAAACAAGGTGCAAAAAGTACTGGTGTTGGTGCCGATTCTTTAGCCATTAAAGCCATTAACGATTCGAGTTTAACCCAATATTTATCGGTAATTGCGGCTGATAGTTTAGAAGGGCGAAAACCTTTTACCAATGGAGAAACCAAAACCATTAATTATCTAAAAACTCAGTTCGAAAAACTAGGCCTGCAGCCGGGGAATGGAGATAGTTTCTTTCAGGAGGTACCCATGGTAGAAATTAAATCTGTGCCAGAAGATAAAATGGTTCTCAAAGGAAAAACTGCATCCTTAACACTCAATTATTTAACCGATTTTGTGGCTGGCACGCGCCGTGTGCAAAATGAGGTAAGTATGAGTAACTCACCGCTGGTTTTTGCGGGGTATGGCATTGTTGCGCCCGAGTATGGCTGGAATGACTATGCGAACCTAAATGTAAAAGGGAAAACGGTAGTGGTGTTGATTAATGATCCGGGCTTTGCTGATTCTACCTTGTTTAAAGGTAAAAATATGACTTACTATGGCCGATGGACCTATAAGTTTGAAGAAGCGGCAAGACAGGGTGCTACAGGGATTATTATTGTTCATGATACTGAGCCTGCAGCTTATCCCTGGACAGTTGTGCGCAGTGGATGGTCGAAATCTAAACTTACCCTGCAAAGCGAAGACAATGGAATGAGCAGGACTGTAGTAGAAGGCTGGATTACTTTAGATAAGGCGAAACAACTATTTGCACTGGATGGTAAATCATTCGATCAATTGGCTTTAAGTGCTCGGAAAAAGGGTTTTAAAGCTGTTGATTTAAATATTACCACCTCATTAAAGGTTAAAAATACCATCAAAAAATCGGTTACTTATAATGTTCTGGCTAAAATACCAGGCGATAAGCGTAAAGATGAAGCTATTATTTATTCGGCACATTGGGATCATCTAGGTGTGGGAGAAAAAATACAGGGTGATTCTATTTATAACGGAGCGGTTGATAATGCAACAGGCGTAGCTTCTTTATTCGAAATTGCTTCGGCCTTTAAAAAGTTACCTAAAGCTCCCGGACGTACGATTTTGTTTATTTCTTATACGGCTGAAGAACAGGGGCTTTTAGGCTCTGAGTATTATGCCAAACACCCAGCTTTTCCTTTGGCTAAAACGGTTGCCAATATCAATATGGATATGATGGGTATAGCCGGTAAAACCAAAGATATTGTGGTATATGGCTTTGGCCAGTCAGAACTCGAAGATTATGCTGCTGCGGCGGCTAAAAAGCAGGGGCGGGTAATCGTGCCAGATCCTGTTCCGTCATCGGGATTATACTACCGTTCTGATCATTTTAATTTGGCCAAGGTTGGTGTACCCTCATTGTTTACAGGTTCTGGCGTAGATAATATCAAAAACGGCAGGGCATGGGGATTGAAGCAGGTAGCCGATTTTACCAAATTTCGTTATCATTCGCCACAGGATAATTTCGATGCAAAAACATGGGATTTATCAGGTATTGTAGAAGATGTAAGAATGCTCTTTGATATGGGGTATCACATCAGTAATGAAGATTCGTATCCGAAATGGAAAGACGGCTCTGAATTTAAAGCCATCAGAGAAAAGAAGTAAACAAAAAGCGTCCCGATGGTAAACCGGGACGCTCTTCGAAAAAAAAGTCATTTATTAAATTTCCCTTAAGGGAGAATTAATTAAAAGTAGAACTGAACACCTAATCTTGGTGCGAAAGTATCAGCGTTTAAACCGAAAGTGTTTGTTTTTAATTTAGCACCTGTACCTTCTGCTTTCAAAGTATAGTTTTCATAACTTAAACCTTTAACCGAAAGTTCGATACCGATTCTTTTTGTTGGGAAAAACGCAAATCCTGGAGCAAGTTCTACACCGATTTTAGTAGTAGTACCCAATTTAACTGCGTTATCGCCGTTAGCATCAGTTGCTTTTAACTCACCAAATGCCAATGGCACTGATAATTGTCCGAAGAATTTAAATTGATCAGATAAACCAACATAGTAACGTCCGAAAGGAGCAACTTTAAAAGCGCCATCCTGAGTTTTGTTGCTTACTTCTTTATTGTATTCGTAACCAACACCCGTACCGATTGCAAAATTGTTGCTGATAAAATAACCAACACTTGGTAATACGCTAAAGCTGAAATCTGCTTTTGGAGCACCGTCTACTTTTGTAGAGTTTACACCTACGTTACCGCCTAACATAAAATTTCCTTTTTCAGTTTGTGCTTGTGCACCATAAACTAAACCTGCTACTGCTACTAAAGATAATAATAGTTTTTTCATCTTTTTTATTATTTATTTGTTATAAAAATATAGTCAATTTTACTTTTTTAATTCCTGACTATATTCGAATAAAAGTCAACACTTGTGCCAAAAAACTTTGCCTGCGTCATCAAAAAATCAGTTTTTGGTCAACTGCTTAATTGTTAAACAGATATAAAATTAGTGTTAAGTCAATATTATTTTCGCGTGACTAAAAATTAATCGACTGATTAATTTTTTAGACATGACAGATTGACAATCTGACTTTTTTTGTATAAATGTCAGATTGTAAAACGCCGAAAATGTCAGGTTTTTGGGAAGGACCTGCCGCTGTTTGATTAAACCTTACAGGCAGAAATTAAATTTTCTATTTTCTTTTTAATAATACCGATGGTTTTCTCGTCGGTTAGATTTCCTTCGGCATCGAATTTATTTTGAGCCTGGGCAACTAAAACTTCTGGTTGTAAAACCGGATTCATATTAAGGAAGGTAAAAACAGGTAAAAATGCTGTTTGCATTCTAACCGTTCCCCACATTCCCTGTGTTGCGCCCATCACGGCAACTGGTTTATGCATCAAAGGCGAATCTTTTCCACGGCTGGCCCAGTCGATGGCATTTTTTAATCCACCGGGAATAGAATAATTATACTCAGGAGAAACAATAATAAAAGCATCTGCAGTGGCAAGGGCATCTCTGAATTTCGTTACGCTTGTTGGCCTTTCTTCAGCTTCGGGTAAATCCAGGTCTGCGTTATAAACAGGAATATCATCAAAAGTCACCGTTTCGAACTGGATGCCTTCGGGGAGTAAATCGCCTGCGACCTTTAGCAGCATGGCATTGTACGATCCCTTTCTTAAACTTCCGCATAAGCCAACAATTTTTCTGTTCTTTTCCATAGCTATAAAACCAAAACTTTATAAAAATGTTTGGTTTTTGCAAGGACAAAGGGTATAGTTTAAAAAATTATAATCACTATTTTTGGAGGCATAATTTACCGATATGACTGAGAATAGCACGACCACTTCCATTATTGAAAAAACCGTTTTTCCGATACTTTTCGCTTTAAGTTTTTCGCATTTACTTAATGATACCATACAGTCGTTAATCCCTGCAATTTATCCTATCATTAAAACCAGTTATCATTTAAGTTTTTCGCAAATTGGTTTAATTACTTTGACCTTTCAGTTAGCCGCATCACTGTTACAGCCTTTTGTGGGTTTGTACACTGATAAAAAGCCTCAACCATACTCGTTGGCTGTTGGCATGGGTTTTACCCTGATCGGGTTAATTTCGCTTTCACAATCAACCCATTTTTACACCATATTACTTTCAGTATGTTTTATTGGGATAGGTTCTTCTATATTTCACCCCGAGGCGTCACGTATGGCACACGCCGCATCAGGAGGGAAGAGGGGATTGGCACAATCTGTTTTTCAGTTAGGCGGTAATGCAGGCAGTTCTTTAGGTCCGTTGTTGGCTGCCTGGATTATTGTTCCCTACGGACAGTTCAGTGTTATCTGGTTTTCGGTAATTGCACTTTTGGCCATTATTATTTTAACCTATGTAGGCAATTGGTACAGGGGATTTATGCTTTCGAGAAGTAAAAAGATCAATATTCAAACTGTTGTGAATCAATTTTCGAGAACTAAGGTGATTTTCTCTGTTTGTATTTTACTCTTATTGATTTTCTCGAAATATTTCTACATGGCGAGTTTAACCAATTATTTTACCTTTTACCTGATCGATAAATTCCATGTTTCAGTGCAAACCTCACAGATCTATTTATTTGTATTCTTATTTTCGGTAGCTGCGGGAACCTTGCTTGGCGGACCAATAGGCGATAAAATAGGTCGTAAATATGTAATCTGGGCATCCATATTGGGTACTGCTCCATTTGCATTATTACTGCCACATGCCAACCTGTTTTGGGTAGGTGTACTTATCGTTCCCATCGGGATGATTTTGGCGTCAGCATTTTCGGCAATTTTAGTTTATGCACAGGAACTGATCCCCGGCAAAGTTGGTTTGGTTGCTGGATTATTTTTTGGCTTTGCCTTTGGCATGGGTGGCATCGGATCGGCGCTATTGGGGAAATTGGCTGATTCTACAAGTATTGAATACGTATTTAATGTTTGTGCGTTTCTGCCTTTAATCGGTTTACTAACCGGATTCTTACCGAATATTGAAACGAGAAAGAAATAAAAGAGAAGAACTGTAGGCAATGGGGAGTCGTCATTGCGAGAAGGCTTTTTCAGCCGACGAAGCAATCTTACTACGATCGCTACTAGCGTGTGCTTTAAGATTATTCATTTGTGCAGTTGTTTTTACAGGCATTCATGAGCTCACTTCGTTCGGTTATCTTCGTGCCTCGCAATGACGATTTTTCTTTGTAGATCTGTAAATGATAGCCTGTCGAAGGACTAGCCAAAATATATGTTTTTAGCGTTTCGACAGGCTCTCCTTAGGAGTCCTTTGGACAGCGTGGCAGATTAGATTCGAAATTAACTTTGTAAAACAGCCTCTATTAGCTTAAAAGTGAAAGTTAAATCCAAGAAATGGGTTAAAAGTGTTAAACCCAAAATCAAATGCCTCCGTTTCGTACCAAATATTTGAAGGCTCTTTACCGTCGTAATCAATTTTATTGTATGATAATAAAGGGAAACCAAGTTCTATACCCAGTTTTTTCGTCGGAAAAAATGCTAGGCCAGGTTGTATAGATGCATGATATTGTGTGAATTTTGAACTAAGAGGATAATTATAAGTATAGGTACTGGTTTCATTGGTTTTTATAATACCAATCGTTCCACTAAACTGTCCAAAGGCTTTAAGTTTGTCAACAATATCTACATAATATCTCACTACAGGGCCCACTGAAAAACTTTTTTGTTTACTTGTTCTTGTAGAGGTTGTGTTGAAATTAGAATCAAAATTACTATTGAAATTTTTACTATAGCTAAAACCTGCAGTCAATCCAATTGCTAAGTTTTTAGAAAAAAAATGTGCATAACTCGGATTGATGCCATAAAAATTTCTTTTTTCGTAACTTGGCGATTCAGTTTTTGACGAAGAAATACTTAAACTTCCTCCAATTAAGTTGTCTCCTTTTTCTGTTTGGGCATGAGTTGTCATGACGATAGCGCATAGTGCTACCAACGTTAATAATTGTTTTTTCATTTTTCATTTGTGTTTTTTGTGTATTCAATAATAAAATAAAAAAAGTACAAAAACTAATTATTTAGTTGATTTGTTTTTAAATCGTTGTAGATCAGTAAATAAAAAAATACAGCCTAAATATTAGGCTGTATTCCATGGTTTATTAGGTTGTAAATTATTGACAGTTGAGTCTTTCAATGAAGTAATAGGTGTCCAATGTGTCTTCCGATTCGGAATCATCATTTTCATTTTGGATTGATTTTACTTTTCCATCACTATTTTGAGCGCACTGTTATTATACTCAATTTGATATTACCAATTGATTTAATTTTTCCATCTTCCGATTTAAAAACCGAATTATAATATTCAATTTTAATACCATCAATAGATTTGATTTTTCCATCCTCAGAAGGGAATACGCTGCTGTAATATTCTATTTTACCACGAAAGCGCTGAGCATTTGCCTGGCTGGAAAGGCTTAAAAGAAATAATAAGCTTATGCTTGTTAGGCTTAAAATTTTGGTGAATATATTTCTCATCTTATTGGACGTTAAAAATGGTAGTTGAAAGTAACAGTTGGAGTAAAATTCTGAAGTGCCAGCCTTAAATTATTGGTTTTGTCGTAATTATACAGCGATTCTTCAGCATAATAATTTTGATGAAAGAAGGTTACTATAGGCACCGAAAACTCTAATGCGGCATGTTTCGATACGAAATAGGTAAAACCGGGGCTTATACTTGCTCCCCATCCCTTTATTTTGGCATCAGTTCTGATCAGGTAACCTTCATCATCGATCCTGTTAAAGGTGTTGATTTGAAGGAGCAGATTAGCTTGCATAAAAAACTTGAAGCGCTCTTTAACATCAATATATTTACGTACGAAAGGAGAGATACCAAGACTAAATTCCTTTACCCCGCGCTGTTCTTCGTAATATCCATATTCGTCGTTCCATGCGATATAACTTTCGCCCCTAAGCTTCGAAAGACTTAAAGGGATTTCTAAGCCTATGGCAAAATTTTTAGCTAAAAAATAACCTCCCCTGGGTGTTAATGTAAATGTGTTCAAACTAGCCGATGAATTATTTTGTTTGGAAGTTCCAAAACTCAGGCTTCCGCCAACAAAGCCGGTTCCTTTTTCAGTTTGGGCATAGCAATGCCAACTGACGGCGCATAGTAGCACCATGATGATTAATTTAGGTTTCATTTTATTTGTGTTTTGTGTGTAATCAATAATAATCATTATTGAAACAAAAAGCAAGAAAATGAACTATCATGTTAGTTACCTAAAATGTATTTTTGAATTAGGGCTCAATAAACGGCTGTCATTTCGCACGGATTGCAACGTAGCCGGGAACTACATTAAGTGCTCAGCGAATCTAAATCCATCTAGGCAACGATTCAGTTGAGATGATATTTTCTATTGAGAGTTGCCATTCTGAGCGTAGTCGAAGAATCTTCAGGCAAAAAATCGTCATTTTGAGTTTAAGTTTATTGCATAAAAATCAATATGAATGATGTATAAAATTATTTTATTTTGTCCTGCTGGGCAGGCTTGCCTCGGCTCGCCGCCGCCGAAGGGCTCCTTCTTTTTGGCGTCAAAAAGAACCAAAAAACGCCGGCTGAAAATTTTTCTTTTAAAGCCAGTGGGATGGCTTTGTCAATCGAGCCCGAAAAATTTGTTAGGCCGGATTTAAGTAGAACGGAGATACGGTTCTACGGCCTAGTTGGGTGGAAATACAAAACCAATATATTAATGGTAGCGGAATGGAACGCAGCCGAGAATCACCTAAGTGCTCAGCGCAGCTAAATCTGTCTAGGCACATCTCTCCATTCTACTGCGTTCCAGTCAAGATGACGGATTTTCCTTAAAGTCTGTCAATAGTAGAGAAATTAGCTATTAAACAAAAAAAATCCCATAGGATTTGACCTATGGGATTTTGATTGTTGTATTTTAATCTGTTTTTTGGTTCAGGAACACAAAATTATGATCGAACATATCTAACTTAATTTTGCTGTCTTTATCTATCTTACCCGCCAATATCTCTTTCGACAACTCATTTAAGATTCTTTTTTGAATGACTCTTTTTAATGGTCTGGCACCAAACTGTGGATCGTAACCCAATTGTGCCAACCAATCTAAAGCTTCATCACTGGCATCCATTTCTATACCCATTTCGGCCAATGTTTGCTGTACATGTTTAAACTGTAAGCTTACAATATTTCTGATTTCGCTGCGGTTTAACGGAGTAAACATAATCAGCTCATCAATCCTGTTCAAAAACTCCGGACGAATGGTTTGTTTTAATACCTCAAACAGTTCGTTTTTGGTTTTGGCAATTACCTCATCGCGGTTTTCATCACTTAAATCTTTAAAATTATCCTGAATTAAATGTGCCCCAATATTAGAAGTCATGATGATGATCGTATTTTTAAAATTTACCGTTCTGCCTTTATTATCGGTTAAACGGCCATCATCCAATACCTGTAAAAGTATATTAAATACGTCAGGATGTGCTTTTTCAATCTCATCAAGCAACACCACTGAATAAGGTTTACGCCTAACTGCTTCGGTCAACTGTCCACCTTCATCATAACCAACATATCCTGGAGGCGCTCCAATTAAACGCGAAACGGCGTGGCGTTCCTGATATTCACTCATATCGATACGTGTTAGTGCATTTTCATCGTTGAATAAAAACTCTGCCAATGCTTTCGCAAGCTCCGTTTTACCCACTCCGGTTGTACCTAAAAAGATGAAAGAGCCAATTGGTTTGCGTTTATCCTGCAAGCCTGCACGCGAGCGACGGATCGCATCAGAAATGGCTTCAATTGCTTCATCCTGACCGGCCACACGCTGGTGTAATTCATCTTCTAAGTGAAGCAATTTCTCACGTTCGCTGGCAATCAGTTTGGTTACCGGAATGCCTGTCCAGCGGCCTACTACACCTGCAATGTCATCAGCTGTAACTTCTTCTTTAAGCATACGGCTATCGCTTTGCTGGCTTTCTAAATCGGCTTTCAGTTTCTCAACCTTATCCTGTGCTTCTTTAATTTTTCCGTAACGGATTTCGGCCACTTTACCGTAATCGCCTGCACGTTCAGCTTGTTCTGCTTCTAATTTATAGTGCTCAATCTGCTCTAGCTCATTATTTACCGCATCCACCAAATCTTTTTCACCTTGCCATTTGGCTTTCAGTTGATCACGCTCTGCTGATAGGTTGGCGATATCTTCTGATAGCTCTTTAACCTTTCTATCGTCTTTTTCACGCTTGATGGCTTCGCGTTCAATTTCTAAACGCATAATTTCACGGTCTAAAGCATCTACATTTTCAGGCACGCTGTCCATCTCCATACGTAGTTTCGATGCAGCCTCGTCCATTAAATCGATGGCTTTATCAGGTAAGAAGCGATCTGCAATATACCGCTGACTCATTTCTACTGCTGCGATAATGGCTTCATCTTTAATCCTTACTTTATGGTGTGTTTCATAACGTTCTTTTAATCCACGAAGGATCGAAATAGCATCCTGGGTATCAGGTTCTTCAACCATAACCTTTTGGAAACGGCGCTCTAAGGCTTTATCTTTTTCTAAATATTTTTGGTACTCATCCAAAGTGGTTGCACCAATGGCACGCAATTCTCCACGGGCAAGGGCAGGTTTTAAAATGTTCGCCGCATCCATTGCGCCTTCGCCACCACCAGCACCTACCAAAGTATGGATCTCATCAATAAACAATACGATTTCGCCATCACTCTGCGTAACTTCTTTAACCACGGCTTTTAAGCGTTCTTCGAACTCGCCTTTATATTTTGCACCTGCAATAAGAGAACCCATATCAAGCGAATAAACCACTTTGCTTTTTAGGTTCTCAGGTACATCACCTTTAATAATCCTGAAGGCAATACCCTCTGCAATGGCTGTTTTACCTACGCCGGGCTCACCAATTAAAATAGGGTTGTTTTTGGTTCTACGTGATAAAATCTGGATAACGCGGCGGATTTCTTCATCGCGGCCGATCACCGGATCAAGCTTTCCGCTCTCGGCATATTCGTTTAAATTCCTTGCATATTTGCTTAGGGCCTGGTAAGTAGCTTCCGCATTTTGATCCGTTACACGGTTATCGCCACGCAATTCTACAATGGCTTTTTTAAGGTCCTTTTCGTTAACGCCCTGTTCTTTTAATAATTTCGAAGTGCTATCGTTAACGGCTAAGATGCCTAATAATAAATGTTCTACAGAGACAAATTCATCTTTAAACTCTTTTAAAAATGTTTGCGCTTTCTGCAGGGCGCTATTGGCATTAGATGACAGATAGACATTGCTGCCGCTCACTTTCGGGAACTTGGCAATCTCTGCATCTAAGTTTTGATTTAATGAATTTAGGTTAACGTTCAGTTTCTTTAAAACATAAGAAACCACGTTTTCATCAACAGTAAGCAAACCTTTAAGCAGGTGTGCCGTTTCAATAGCCTGTTGCTGATTGCCTTGGGCTATTTCAGAAGCCTGTTGAACTGCTTCCTGGGCTTTTATAGTAAAATTGTTGAAGTTCATATTCCCTTTAAGGTCAAAACAAATGCCATCTTAGTTTTGATTTTTAAATCGGAAATTTTGTCGGTAAGATTCGGTTTTTAATGACTAAATTGCTGATTTTTAATGTTTTATACTGAAAAATTGTCGTGTATTGTTTTAAGTATACTAGGTTTGTATTATAAATTGCCAACCGTTAACTGCCAACTGATTTGGGCGTTACCCATGCTGCGCAAGGGCCCGGGCTTTTCAGGGCTGCGCTGCGGCTCCGGTACCGATGAAGGATCGGTACTGAACCCTTACAATCCCTAACGCGGAATCATTGGTGTCATTCTGAACGCAGTGAAGAATCTCTATTTACAATGCATATACTTTGAAGCAATATTAATTGGTGAAATCAGTAATCTATCGCTTAAAGATCCTTCGTACCTCAGGATGACAGCATTAAAAAGAATAACAAAACCATTAAAAATCTGCGAAAGCCCGGAGCGAAGAATGAGTGAGGACTTGGAGAGATAGCAGGACTTTCATCGCCTAAAAGCACCCAACCCTGCTTTTCCAAAAAAAAAGATTGACCATCTAAGCCAACTTAGTGCATCTAAGTATTGT
>NZ_JBFTRT010000019.1:0-21119 GCF_056399685.1 Pedobacter sp. 01N416 | reverse complement strand
CCCATACCACGGTAGAGTGGGCTGTCCAATATAATAAAATTGAGCTGATACGCTTTTTCATAATTGTTCTTTTGCATAAAAGTAATCCAACTGATAGATATTGCTTAATTTATGTGGCGAACTACCTGAATCTGTGGTGAACAACGGGTTTTATGCCGGTTTATGGATGTTTATAAATTCATTGCTGATTTATTTGCCTAATGGGTGTAGGAAGCCGGGAGCTTTCCTGTAAGTGTTCTAATGGATTCCCTTCATCCCCGGTTAAAAAAAAGAAAATGAAAAGGGACATCGAAAATCAATAAATATTTTCCGGAATCATCAGCAAGGATAAAAGTTTATTGACGATTAAGTACCGGCAAGCTGCCAGGAAATGTTTGACCATAATGAATTGAAAATGAAGAAGAAAGGCTTATTTATTTACAAAAAAAAGGGGAATCTTAAGTGATTCCCCTCTAGGTGGAGCCGAAGGGTGTCGAACCCTTGTCCGGTTGCAAAGCCAGAAAGGCTTTTGGCAAAATCATTAAACAATACAGCTATTAAAGGATCACAATCACATCAGTCGACAAGCGCTTTTGCATCTTTTAATTCTTTTCGGAGTGTTCAAGACTTATCCTCAAAGTAAAAAAGAAATCCACTTCATCTCTCAGGAAAGAAAACCTGGAAAATTCACAGCGACCACCATCTTTTTGTCTCTGAATTCCTGGCGTTGGTCGATTAGCTTCCCAGGCTGGTATAATGCTGCGATTTGCGCTGAAACGTTTCCTGTGCTTGCACGTCTTAATATCAGAACAATCAATAAAAACATTATAAAAATTAAAACTCAAAGCATATGAAAACTTTATTAAAAACATTATTCGCGTCATCTTTAGCATTAGTATTATCTACTTCAGCAGTGTTATCAGCTAACGCATCTGAAACCATCAAACCTGTTCACGCTTCAAAAGCATTGAGCTTCAAACGCATCAAAGTAAAAGGAAATGTAGAACTGACCATTATACAGGGAAAACGTACCGGCATCAGCTATGCAGATGAAAACACTGGTAAAGTTAAGGTTGTGCAGAGCGGAGATGGTTTAGAGATTACCTCTTTGGATAACAGCACCGCAAAACTTACCATTTACGTAAATCCTGCTTTCAGCACAACGTTTTTTTTCTCCTCAATTACATCAGATAGGGTATGCCGTTTCGCTTTTAGGTTCTGAGAGTACAAAATAACTTTGAACGGTTGTGATATTGGGCAGTGTAGCGAGTTTGTTCCGCAGAAATTCGTGGTAATCATCCATATCCCTGGTAGCAATACGGAGAATAAAATCGTGCGCACCGGTCATCTGCAAACATTCCATTACCTCGCCAAACTTAGAAACTTCGGTTTCGAATTCGATCAGGGTTTTAGCCGTATGTTCTTTCAACAATACATGCGAAAAAGCGATCAGGTTTCTGTCGATCTTTTTCCGGTCGAGAATGGCCACAATCCTTTTAATATAGCCTTGTTCCTTTAATCGTCTTATCCGTTCATGGATAGTGGCTATAGACTTGTGCAGCTTCAAGGATACTTCTTTATTGGTTAAAGAGGCATCGTGTTGCAACAATTTTAGTATTTCTACATCAACCTGATCTAAATCTCCGTGGGTCATAAACGTTAATAAATTGAAAAAAAATATAATGAAAGTTAAAAAATCAAGCCAAAACTGAAATAAAGACTAAATAATAATCAAAAAAGCAGAAATTTTCTGTAAAAAACAACATGTATTGACGTAAAAAATTATAATACTGAATTTTACCGAAATAAAAATCAATCAAAACAGCTATTGCTATCTGATGTAATCAACAGTTATGACCACAATAACAGCAAATAAAATGACTTCTGCCATGGAGGGAAAATTCGAACATTTATCGCTTCTGGTTGGTAACACACCAATGCTTGAGCTCACCTATACCTACCAGGGGAGTGTGGGCAAAATTTATGTTAAATGCGAGCATTACAACTTAACTGGCAGCATTAAAGACCGGATGGCACTTTACACGCTAAAAAAAGCATACGCCGAAGGTAAGATCAAAGCTGGTGATCGGATTATTGAAGCCACCAGCGGCAATACCGGGATTGCATTTGCGGCCATAGGTAAAGCTTTGGGCCATCCGGTTACCATCATTATGCCAAATTGGTTGAGCAAAGAGCGCATGGATATTATTAAAAGTTTAGGTGCAGAGATTATTCTGGTGAGCAAAGAAGAAGGCGGTTTTATCGGCAGCATTAAACTTGCAGAACAGATGGCCGCAAGCGATCCAAATATTTTCTTGCCTCAGCAGTTCGAGAATATCGCCAATCCGGAAGCACATGAACATACCACAGGTAAAGAAATCTGGGGGCAGTTGCGTTTAAAAAATCTTTCACCTGACGCTTTTGTAGCCGGAGTAGGAACCGGGGGAACTATTATGGGGGTAGGAAATTTCTTAAGAAAGCAAAATCCGGGTATTAAAATACATCCATTGGAGCCTGCAGAATCGCCGACCTTAACTACTGGTTATAAAGTGGGCAGTCATAGGATACAGGGTATTTCTGATGAATTTATCCCCGAAATCGTTAAACTGAACGAGCTGGATGAAGTGCTACAGGTAAACGATGGCGATGCCATACTCATGGCGCAAAAACTGGCCGAAAAACTTGGTTTAGCGGTAGGCATATCATCGGGCGCAAATGTAATCGGCGCCATAAAACAACAGCAAAAAATGGGTACAGAAAGCTGCGTAGTGACCATCTTTTCTGATAGCAACAAGAAATATTTAAGTACCGATTTAATGAAGGTAGAACCTGTTAAAACCGGATACATTAGCCCTGAAGTAGACTTTATCGACTACCAGGCCTTTAGCAGATTACATTAATTAGAACAATCAACAAATAAACCACAACATGAAAAAAATCACCATTTTATGCTGTGCCATATGCCTGATCAGCCTCAGCGCATACAGCCAGATTTTAAAACCTGTAACCTGGAGTTACGCAGCAAAAAAAACCGGGCCGAATACGGCTACTGTTTTCATTAAGGCCACCGTAGATCAGGGCTGGCACCTTTATTCGCAATTTGTTAAAGATGGCGGTCCGGTTAAAACAACCTTTAGTTTTCCATCATCAGGTGCTTATACCCTGGTTGGAAAAACCATCGAACCAAAAGCCATAACCAAATTCGAATCTACTTTTAAAATGGATGTAAGCTACTTCGAAAAATCAGTAGTATTTCAACAAAAAGTGAAGCTAAAAGGCAAAACCGCAACCATTAAAGGCAATGTAGAGTTTATGGTATGCGACGATAGGCAATGTTTACCACCAGAACAGGTAGATTTTAGCATTCCTGTAAAATAAGCGCAAAGAGCATATGATATCCTTAAAAAAAATCTGTCTCGGTTTGCTGTTCTGTTGCGCAATATCCTCAAATGGATATGCACAGGACAGCACAAATACCGAAGAACTGACTTTTACAGAGATTAAGCCAGAAGCAGCTGACAGCACAATTAAAGCAACTGATACTGTTGCTAAAATAGCTACTCCTGTTCCTGCTGCTACTCAAAAAAGCATTGCCCAACCAAAAGAAGAACACAAAACATTGTGGGGAATTTTTATTGCAGGTTTTGTTGGCGGTTTAGCAGCTTTGCTGATGCCTTGTATTTTCCCCATGCTGCCCCTTACGGTAAGTTTTTTTACTAAAGGATCAGAAAAAGGAAGGGCCTTTCGGCGCGCGGCACTCTATGGCTTTTTCATTATCCTCATTTATGTGGTGCTTGGGCTTTTGGTAACGGTAATTTTTGGTGCCGATGCCCTGAACAGCCTGTCTACTAATGGTATCTTTAACTTTTTCTTCTTCTTATTGCTGGTTGTTTTTGCAGCTTCGTTTTTAGGGGCATTCGAAATTACCCTGCCCTCTTCCTGGGTAAATAAAATGGATGCCAATTCAGACAAGGGCGGAATTGCGGGATTGTTTTTCATGGCCGGAACATTGGCCCTGGTATCTTTCTCCTGCACAGGCCCGATAATCGGTACACTACTGGTACAGGCAGCAACAACAGGGGCTTTACTAGGGCCCGCAATAGGCATGTTCGGTTTTTCCCTCGCCCTGGCCATTCCTTTTGCACTGTTTGCACTCTTTCCATCGGCAATGAACAAACTGCCGAAATCCGGCGGTTGGTTAAACAGTGTTAAAGTAGTATTGGGCTTTCTTGAACTTGCATTCGCATTAAAGTTTTTGAGCAATGTAGATCTAACCTACCACTGGGAGTGGTTTGACAGGGAAATATTCTTAAGCCTGTGGATTAACGAAGGTTTAGCTGTAGCCAAAAAACAGAACAAACCTGTACTGATTGATTTTACCGGCCATGCCTGCGTAAACTGTAGAAAAATGGAAGCCAATGTTTGGCCTGACAAGGATGTGTACAAAATGATCAATGATGATTATGTACTGATCCAGTTATATGTAGATGATAAATCGGAACTGGCACCAGCTGATGTAGTAATTACACCAGAGGGAAGAAAACTCAATACCATTGGTAAAAAATGGAGTGATCTGCAAGCCAGGAAATTCCAGTCTAACTCACAGCCTTTTTATGTACTGCTCGATCCCAAAACAGAGACACTACTGGCACAACCACAGGGTGCAGATTATGAAGTAACAAACTATAAAAAATTCTTGACAAGCGGATTAAATGCTTTTCATAATAAATAAAAACATACTGGTCATTGTAGAAGTGTGGCCAGCAGTTAGTGATAGTTAAGACGACGATCTGGGCATTGCCGGATGGCATGCCCATTTTCACCACCAGATGTGTTAAGACACACCTAAGCCCACCTTAATACCTAACCATGAAACTTAAAATTTTTGTTGCCGCTATATTACTTTTACATCCTTTTTTCCTGTCTTCATTCTTAATCCCATCTTAAAACCTAGCTCTAGAAAGCCGCGAGCTCCTGCTTATACAATGCAAAAGGCGCATGTAACTAGCGAACCGATTAAACACATGCTACACCAGCGGGGGGATTATTTGAATAGGCCGTAGCAAAACGCTACGACCAGATGTATTCGGAAACTATCCTCTTAAGTAAAGTGTCAAAAAGAAGAAAACTAAGGGAAATACAACCACACATAATGTTATAAAAATACTTTTTCTTCTCTCCTTTTCAGATTCATTTTCAAATTCATTCATGATCGAATCATGTAGTCTTTCTTTTTGCATCAAATATTTGTTCTGAATGCCATTATAATAATCTGAAATCCTTTTTTCAACATGAATCTGATCCCAGACAGCCAATCGCTCTAATCCTATGCACGCTTGGAATTCTACTCTTTTACTTTAAGACCGGTAAATCAATAATATTAACAATATTTAACAAGTAATTGTGTTTTCTATTTACAACTTTTATATTTTATTTTCAAGTTTAAAATAATTGGAGCAAATCGCTAGAAAAGATCTTAATAAAAAAGCCACACATTTCTGTATGACTTTATCCAGTGCACTACCTTTCATTCATGCATTTGCCTCCACGAACAGGCGACCTTCTTTCTTTTAACGAACTGGGAGTTACAATAAGTAAATCTTTAATTATAAGAATAAGTTCCAGAAGGAATAGTAAAAGATCCATTCGTGTTCCCAAAATACATAATGGTAACATCGGAAAATGTAACTGAATGCTGACCTAAAGCTATCATTCCATCATACATACAAGCGTAACCTGGATCACCATTTACTGAAACCTGCATACTCGAACCGATTGAACCAGTATATATGCTGGTGTAAACCCGCATATACAACATTTCAAAATTCGAAGAAATGTATGTAAAAGAACCAACATAAATTACCCCATCCGTGTCTTTCAGCAATGGTGCTGGAGTATATTTCTCAACGTTTGTTTTTTCATTTCTTATGTTTGCAAACGTGGTAGAAGTTGCGAACAAGCCCAAAAATAATAAGGCAAAAAAAGTAATTTTTTTCATAAGTTTAATTTTTTTTAATTTCTAAAACTAAGTTAATAGCAAATAATATGAATGGCAATACTCATAAATGTGTATTGCAAATACACTAATTTATTTAATTCATATATCTGATCATAATTGGGGATTATTCCAAAAGTGGCCACTCGGCTCATTTTAAGCGGTTTTTAAGTCTTGTTTGACGTAGTCTGGATCAATGATTGTTTTCAGGCCCAAGGCGGCTTCAGTGGAGCGCTAAAGCGCTTAAAAAGGTTTTTTTTTTAGAAAGGGTGTTGCTGGAGTTTTTTATTTGTCGGTTTTTGGATGTAATCTTGCCCTAGAACAGCTTTATTGGCTGGATAATCATATCCGGGATGCAGTGGAGCGAAGTTTTGTGCGGATGGGAGGTGGAGCGTTGACAAAATTTCTTTTGCGGTGGTTCTGTAGGAATGGATATATTCGGGACTCTTCTCAAGATGTCCTGCTCAAAGCCGGGCTAATCTACGGGTGTACAGTTTGGAACGGAATCCGCTGTCTACTATTGCCGAAATCCCCACTTTAACCAGGAATATGGTAGTATCGATATATCGAACAAGCCTGTTGTGTGTTACCCTGATCTTAACATTCCAGGTATTGTCCTTATTTCTTATGATGTTCGAAAACTACCGCCTTGAAAGTTGCCATTGAAAAAACATTTGTAAAACAATTATGTGAAATTATACAATAATCATTGTTTTTTTGGAAATAAAAAAGCCGATCTAACTTAATAAATCGGCTTTTAATGGTGGAGAATATCGGATTCGAACCGATCACCTCTTCACTGCCAGCGAAGCGCTCTAGCCAAATGAGCTAATCCCCCAATTTTAACATTACTAAATAATTAAATCATCATTCGGTAATTGAAACAAGCTTCCTGCCTGAGCAGCAAAAATAGCAAATACTTTCTCGAATGCAAATCATAATTCATTTTTTAATTAATCTTTAGGTTTAAAAGCAAACAGTGCCATTAAACAGATTACAGCAAAAACCGATTGCATAGGATAATTAATGAACAGAAAAAGCACAAATGTGGCAATAAGTAAAAGCACAAAAAACATAAAGGCTTTAAAAACGGTATCCATATAACACATGGCTACAATAGCCAAAAGATAAAAAGGAATAATAACGGCAGCTATAAACATCGCCGAAAATAAATTCCTAATATTAACCGAATATTAAATATCCTTTAGGTTTAATTCCTTAAAGTTTTGAATTAAATATATTCGTTAACCTCTTTTTTGTTTAATAGGTCCTGGTAGGCATCTACAAACAGCGCAAGGTTATAACCATCCATCAAAGCATGGTTTACATGTATAGAAACCGACATTATTTTTCTTCCGTTTTCATCCCTAACCTTGCCAAAAGATATTTTAGGGCAGCTATCCTGATAAGCAAAATTGCGGGCATGTGATAAGGAACTGAAGTTTAACCAGGGCAATGCCGAATAGTGGATCACATTTTCGCCTGATGAGGAAGGGATTAAACCCGTGCTGGCCTGCACCTTTTCGATCTCCTTATCGGCTGCTGTTCTAAAATCTTCAAAATCCATGTAGAAATCCAAGTAGCCAAATCCGAATGTGCCATTTGGTCTGTTGATGGTAGCCGCAGCATTCACGTTATCGTATTTCCAAACTTCGCCATCAATAATGCGGTAACGAAAAGGTTCTACCTGATTTGCAGCAACCAGCGATTTGTGCAGATAAAGCAGGAAAAAAGAAACGTTATTTTCTTTTGCTTCTTCGTAGGTAGTAGTACAGTCTACCTCTACGGTTACGCCAAAGAAAGGTTCATCAAAGGCGCTAAAAAATTTAAAATGATCTTTTCTGATCCAGGTGTTTATATCTATTTTTTCTTTCATTCAATTAATTTTGGTAAAATCTCAGATAGGCTTTCCATCTGATAAAAATTTACATGTTCAATGGTATGATCGATACTTTCATGTACCCATGTGGTATGGAAGGGGATGTGAACGGCATGTCCGCCAATATTCAGTACTGGTAAAACATCCGATTTTAAGGAGTTGCCCAACATCAAAAACTCCTCAGGTTTACAATCCAGGTGTTTGATCAGTTTTTGATAATCTTTTTCCTGTTTATCGCTCATAATTTCAATATGGTGAAAATAGTGATCGAGTCCTGATTTGGTGAGTTTACGCTGTTGATCGAGCAGATCGCCTTTCGTCGCAACCACTAATCTGTATTTTCCGTGCAGGGCTTTAAGTACCTCCTCTACCCCATCAAGCAATTCGACTGGTTTATTGAGCATTTCCTGTCCAAGTGTGATCGCTTTACTAATCACAATAGGGTCTATTTTACCTTCAGTTATCCTCAAAACTGTTTCGATCATGCTCAAAACAAAACCTTTAATCCCGTAGCCGTAAAGTGGCAAATTGGCAATCTCAGTTTTGTAAAGTTCTGACAGAATGCTATGATGAGGCATAAAATCTTCTAAAAGACCTGCAAACTGCTCTTCCGTTTCGCGGAAATAAGGTTCGTTTACCCAAAGGGTATCATCAGCATCAAAAGCAATTACGGTAATTTGATTTTTCATTGTTATGCTTACTTTTAATGCGACAAAAGTAACGCAACTAAGACTGCTAAAAAAGGACATTTGTCCTGACTGAAAAATATGCTACGGACCAATCTTACTTTCTTATCCTTTATCGAACGTTTCTGTACCGAAAGTGAAGGAGGAACCATTACACTTAAAAACTTTAAAGCGGGTTATAGATTTATTGAACAGGGAGAAAAAATCAGCAATATCTACATTATTAAAGACGGAATAAGCAAGTGTTTCATCTCTGAGGAAAACGGCAAGGATTTTATTATCGAATTTTTAGGCAAGGGCGAAGTGGTTGGCGAATTAGAAGCTTTAAAAAAGATTGATTGTTTGTGCAACGTAGCCGCAATAAGTGATGTTACAGCCTATGTTATTCCTGACCATTTATTCTTTTCCCTGATTAATAAAAGTAGTGAATTTACTACAATCTTACTCCAGGAACTGTCTACCAGAATTATACAAACCAGTACACGGGCATCCTTCCAACAGCTATATACCTTAGAATATGCACTTTTAAAATTGCTCAAACTACAGGCCGATGAGCATATCTCCATCTCAAAAGAAGACATGGCTGCCTACCTTGGAATCTCCGTAAGAAGCTTTAACAGAAGCTTAAAGCAGGTGATAGATAAAGGTGGTTTTGATACGCCCGAATTTAAAAACATCCTACAGCTAACCAACATGAAAACGCTGCTGGAAAGATTAAAATAATCAACGTATTTGTGGTATAATTATTGCTTAAGGGCTATTAAAAAAAATTAATTGTAACGTTTCAGCGTTTTGATTCGTTTAAGTAATTGAAATTAAAAAAAACGCATCCACCGAAAATAATGCCACACAAAAAAACACATATACAAATGAAAAACTACAACCGCCAATTCACCTTAAGATTTCCAAGTTAATCGAATATTGAAGAGCCGTATCTATTTAAAATGGATCACTCTACAATATAATGATATCCTTACTGTCATTTAATAAAGCCTATGGCAATTGCCCATTTGCGATAATTGATTCAGCTAATCTTAATTAAACATGAGTGCTTATATAAACATCTACACCAATTCATTAACAGACGATCTTATCCCAACAATTTTAAAACGTTTAAATGAACATGAAAATGTTCTGGATATTAACTCCTCTTTTTCATTTAGAAACCCGAATGGAAACTTGCCAATCGTTTTTAAATGGGACAAACCCAGTTTGGAAATATTTAACGAGAATAACCTAAAACTAAATTTTGGCGTATCCCTTAAATCATTCGACCTTAAGGAGTACAAGAAAAAGCTCTTTAAAGACAAAATCATCAAGCAGAGTTTTGTACAAAAGATATTGGGATTATTTAAAAAGAAAAAAAGAAAGGTTGCAAAACCTATAAAACTGAGCGCAGAGGTTGAGGCTCAGCTTCAAAATTATAACAAAGTATTTTCTTTAAAATATCATTCTGGCGATGTTTTCGAAAATCATTTTGCAACCTTAATTGGTGCAATTATTACCGAGCTAACCAATGGCGTTTGTCATTTTACCCAAGAAAACATGTGGTATGATGCTAAAAATGTATTAAGAGAATCGTTGGTTAACTTATACACACTTGAAGAACTGCCTAACCACATTAACAAGAATGCGGTAGCTGTTGCCAGTTAAAAATATTTTTAAAGTCAATATTAATCCCAGTTAAACAATAACGGTGATTGATATTGACTTTTATTTTTCTTCATATATAAATTTAATCAAGACTAAAAAATCAGATTAAATGGAATATATTCGAACAGATTAATTGCTCGATAAATGAATACATTTGAAGAAACCGGTGGCGTTAGAATAGGGGGCTTTAAGGCAACCTGGCCTTTTGCCACTTTAAATTAAGCGAATTTAAACTCGAACTTAATGCATCCATCAGGGGTAATTTTGTTTTTAAACGCTCAGATATTATCGCCATTACCCCCCACACTTCTATATTAGGTAGTTCAATCAGGATTACCCATCGTGTTGAAAAATACAATAAAGACATCTTCTTTACCTTTTTGGGAAATGCAGAGGAGCGGATGGCAGAGATCATACAAACTGGTTTTCTTAATTATACCGAGCCTATCCCAAATTACATTGAGCAGGAGATCAGCCAGCTTCAGGCTCAAACTGGTTTCCCGATTAAAATTCCAGTTGCCGTAGGTATCGTGGTGATCTGGAACTTACTTTTCCTATCAGATTTTTTCAACATATTCTATACCAGAAAAGAGACAGAAATATTTGGAATTGGTGTTGGCTTAGCGCTTGCTTTCGTATTTTTAATCTGCGTATCATTGCTCACTTCAGACATAGCCAGACAACTGATATTAAAGAATGGTGGTAGTACCGCTGGCCTTAAACCTTTTTTATTTTTCACAGCCTTTATTACATTTATACTATTTATAGCTGGTTTCCTTCCACAATACCTTTCAAACCACTAAACATTTAACAGAAAAAGTTGTTAGTTAAGCTAACAAAAGAGAAGAAGAAGAACCTACCGAAATGAGAGAATCTTTTTTTAGTTTTATGGCGCAATAAATGCCAATTTACCAATATAAACATATCCCAAAATTCTATTTATAGCAAAAGCATGAATGTAGAAGAAGTTTTTAAGAACAACGAAAAATGGATCGCCGAAAAACTGGCCATCAACCCTGATTATTTTACTGAATTATCGAAAGGCCAAAGCCCTGAGTTTTTGTACATCGGCTGTTCAGATAGTCGCGTTACTGCAGAAGATTTAATGGGTATACAACCAGGGCAGGCTTTTGTTCACCGGAATGTAGCCAACCTGGTAAACAACGTGGATCTGAGCGTGATGACGGTTTTAAATTACGCCGTGCGCCATTTAAAAGTTAACCATATTGTGGTTTGCGGCCATTACAATTGTGGAGGCGTTAAAGCAGCCATGCAGCCTGCAGATTTGGGCATATTAAACCCCTGGTTAAGAAACATCCGCGATGTATACCGCATCCATAAAGACGAACTGAATGCCATTGAAGATGAAAGTCTTCGTTATAACAGATTGGTAGAGCTTAATGTTCAGGAGCAATGTGTAAACCTGTTAAAAACAGCAGCAGTTCAGGAAGCTATTTCTAATCGCGGATTAACCGTTCACGGTTGGGTATTTGATATCCACACTGGCCGGTTAATTGACCTGAAGATCGATTTCGAAAAGATTTTGAAAGATATTAAGGAGATTTATAACCTGTATTAACAGCCAGGCGCTTGGCGCTGAGCGTTTAGAGCCCAAAGTGAATAAAAAAACCAGTAGGTTTTAAAAAGTTTGGCGTTAAGCGTTTGGAGTCTAAGGCGCATAAAAACTAGCAGGTTATTTAAAATAAAGAAGTCAAGTTTTGAAAACTTGACTTCTTAGGTATAACCCTCACAGGTTTTATCGTCTTAAATCATTGACTCAGGACTATGGACTCCAGACTAAGGACTAACCTATCGTCCCATCCAACCGCCATCAACGGTTAAAATTGTTCCGTGAACATAATCACTGGCTGGTGATGCCAAAAACAATGTAGGTCCTTTAAAATCTTCTGGTGTTCCCCATCTTCCGGCCGGGATACGCGATAAAATAGAAGTGCTTCTATCCTGATCTTCACGTAAAGCTGAAGTATTATCGGTTGCAATATAACCAGGTGCAATGGCATTGACGTTTACGCCTTTTGATGCCCACTCGTTTGCAAAAGCTTTAGTTAAAGACGCAATTGCACCTTTACTTGCTGCATAACCGGGAACAGTAATTCCACCCTGGAACGACAGTAAGGATGCCGTAAAAATTACTTTTCCGCTACCTCTGGCAATCATTTCCCTCCCGATTTCGCGGGTTAAAATAAAGGGTGCAGTTTGGTTTACCGCAATTACTTCGTCCCAATATTCATCCGAATGCTCAGCAATTGGCTGACGTAAAATCGTTCCGGCATTATTGACCAAAATGTCGATAACGGGATGATCGGCCTTTACCTGCGCAGCAAAAACCAGGGTATTTTCGCGTTTACCAAAATCGCACTGGTAAGCATAAAACTTTCTACCCAGTGCTAAAATTTCTTTTTCTATAGTGCTACCTTGTAATTCAAGACTTGCAGAAACACCAATAATATCGGCACCTGCTTCGGCCAAAGCTAAAGCCATTGCTTTTCCTATCCCTCTTTTACAACCGGTAACTAATGCAGTTTTACCTGCTAAATTAAATATGTTAGACATGTTCTTTATTCTATGATGCATTTAAGACCGCTCCATTCCACTACCGATGAAAAATCAGTAATGTAGTTGCGATGACGATGTAATTTATTTCAATTCGGTGATGGCACAGTGATCCATATCGCCATAATCTAAGTTTTCGCCAGCCATACCCCAAATAAAGGTATAGTTGCTTGTACCCGCACCTGAGTGGATAGACCAGTTTGGCGAGATTACCGCCTGATCACTTTGCATCCAGATGTGTCGGGTTTCTTGTGGCTGGCCCATCAAATGGCAAACACTCTGCCCTTTTGGAACTTCGAAATAGAAATAAGCTTCCATCCTCCTATCGTGTGTATGTGCCGGCATGGTATTCCAAACACTGCCCGATTTTAACTCGGTCATACCCATCTGCAACTGGCAAGTTGGCAAAAGACTGTTCACTAACAACTTATTTATTATTCTATGGTTTGCGGTTTCAGGCGTGCCCAATTCTACAATCTCTGCTTCCGCTTTGCTTACTTTTTTGTTAGGATAAGTGTGGTGGGCAGGAGCAGAATTGATGTATAATTTAGCCGCCTCACCTGGTGTAGCAGATTCAAAAAACACTTCTTTTGTGCCCTTACCAATGTATAAAGCCTCTTTATAATCCAATTCGTATTTTTCGCCGTCAGCAGTAACGATTGCTTTTCCACCAACATTGATAATCCCCAGTTCCCTACGCTCTAAAAAGTAGGTCGCTTTTAAATCATCAGGGTTTGGGAGTGCTATTTTCTGATCAACAGGCATTGCACCCCCAACAATATATCTGTCAAAATGAGATAAGGTTAGGTTTACCTGGTTGGCCTCAAATACGTTTTCGATCAGGAAATTATCCCGCAAAGCTGCGGTATCCATTTGTTTAACTTCTTTAGGGCTTTGCGCGTAACGGCTTTCGAATTTGTTCATTGGTTAAAAATTGAGTTTTGCGATGGGACCTGAACCGATATCAGATCCTATCCGCAAATATATTTATACGATACTTATTATTTGTATTAATACTCAACTTTATAATCCTTTTTTATGGTTTCTCCGCTCCAGGCTTTTAAACTGGTCCATGGTGCGGGTGCATCTGTCCAAAATTTATTATCGGCAGGTAAACCCAAGGTTAAAAAGCCTAAGGTGGCCATGTATAAACTTCCGGTAGAAGTATAGGTATCAGCCACTTCTGGTTGATGACCGTTAAAGCCAAGCACCAACCATCCTTTATCATCAAAATTCTGGTTTCCATCGTATAGTTTATGCATTACCGCGGTTAAGCCGCCACGAACTTGCGATGGTTTTACATATTCTGGCAGTTTTTCCATTAGCGCTGTTTGCGCCAGGGCCTGAAAGGCTGCTGTACGGTAAGTAATCGAACGGCCATAGGCAGGATAAGTACCTTCTGGTGAAATAATTCTTTCCAGATATTCAGCATAACGTACCATTCTTTTCAAGGCGATATCATAGTCGGCCTGAGATGCTCTTTTCTTATCGACCAATACCTTTAAAAGATCAACCAGCATGGGATGGATCACATAAGAATTGTAATAATCCATACTAAATTTTTCGCCATCACTGTACCAGCTATCGCCTACATACCATTCCTTCATTTTATTAATCGAGAATTGAACACGGGCAGGATCGTACTGCTCGTCAATGCTCAATAAAAACCCCTCAGTTAAGCCCGAAAACAATAACCAGTTATTGTAGGCACCACTTCTGGTGCGTAGCGATTTAAATTCTTCTATAAATCTTTTTTTGGTGATTTCATCAAGCGGCTCCCAGAGTGCTTTTGGTGCTCGAAGAAAGGCATGTGCTACATAAGCGGCATCAACAATAGGCTGATTTTCGGAGCGGTAACTGATATAATCAGGACTTGCAGGATTTACTGAATTGGCCAGCGCTTTTAAAAGCTCGGTGCGCATGGTTTTTCTGAGTTTACCTTCTGCAGAGTTGTCATCCGGCAAAGCCAACCATGGCGCAACTCCTGCAATGGTGCGTCCTAATGCTTCGAGATACGTAACTTTGGCTACGTTTAAGCCATAGCCAGGGGCTTTTTCTAATGGCATGTTCTTTTTTAAAGTTTCATTGGCCAGGTTATGGATCACTGGGTAGGCAATGCGGTTTAAGGTTTTAACCCAAAAAGCACGGTCTTCGGCACCTGTTGTGGGTTTCTTTTGTGCGTTTGCCAACTGAGAAAAAATCAGCAGGGCAGAAAAAATCAGTTTATATTTCATTTTCATTATATATGTGAGTGTGATGGCTCACTCTGGTTATTTTTAATTATTTGGAGAGCAGGCTTCTGTGCTACGATTCAGGTTTCTTCCCGCTTTACGTTTTATCCTGATGAAGGATCAGGATGTCCACTCCAATCGGGTCTAAGTGGCAAAGCAGGCATTACTATTATTGGCAGTCCTTGTACAAGCCCCTGTTCATAAACCCGGTAGTAGCGTGCATCCCGATTTAAGCACCGGTTTATGTTATATTTTGGTGTGCTTGCTTGTTTCACAGGTTTTCTATCGGGATAAAGCGAATAACGGGACTACCGCATCCGAAGCATTACTGAACGTTCATTTCCAGAATAAACAATAGGTTTATATTTCATTTTCTTTATTATGCGAGTTTAACACCAAAGCTCAAGTTATTTTTAATTATTTGGAGAGCAGGTTTCTGCACTTCGATTCAGGTTTCTTCCCGCTTTCCGTTTTACTTCTCCCGATGAAAAATCGGGCTCGTGTTCACTTTAATCGGGTCTAGATGGCACGGCAAGCATTACTATTATTGGCAGTCCTTGCACAAGCCCCTGTTCATAAACCCGGTAGTAGCGAGCATCCCGATTATTCTCTATCGGGATGCTCGCTACTACCGGGGCTGTTGCCTCAGAAGCACTAAGAACTTTCATTTCCAAATAAAAAACTAAGATTTAATGTAAGTTTTGGCTAATCTAAACAGCATTTAAATCTCATGTTTAATATTTTCTATAAATACCATTTTTTATACCTGGCCAATGCTTCCAAATAATAATAATCGGCATAAATTAAAGGTACATCTATTTCGCTGTTTAATGGGTAAGCGCCTGTGCTGTGCATCAACAAAAAACCACCGTTTTCACCTAATTTAGCATGATAAGTGCTGCTCGAAAGCGAATAGATCATGGTTTCGGCCGCAGATTTGAATTCAGTTTTTTCGCTCCCTGAAGTGTACTGACCAAGCTCTAACAATGCCGAAGCCATCAGTGCGCCTGCAGAAGCATCGCGTTTGGCAAATGGAATCCCCTGCGCATCGAAATCCCAGAAAGGAATTTTATCGGCAGGTAAATTTGGATGGTTCAATATAAAGTGTGCAATGCCTTTGGCCTGTTTTAAATAGACCGGATCTTTGGTAAATCGGTACATCATCGTATAGCCATACAAAGCCCAACCCTGTCCACGCGACCATGCCGAACAGTTTGCGGCACCCTGCCATGTTGCTTTCCTGATTACTGCTCCGGTTTCGGGATTATAATCGACCACGTGAAAAGAACTGAAATCTGGGCGGAAATGATTTTTTAAAGCGGTATTGGCATGGATAACCGAAATTTCTTTATACTTTTTATCACCACCATTATCGCTTACCCAGTTCATCATTTCCAGGTTCATCATGTTATCGATAATTACAGGGCATTCCCAAATTTTGCTTTTATTCCACGATTGGATAGATTTTACAACAGGGCGGTAACGCGTAGCCAAAGATTCTGCCGAACGCTGAATCACAGCCTTATATTCGGCTTTGCCGGTTAAACGGTACGCATTGCCAAAACTGCAGTACATCATAAAGCCCAAATCGTGGTTTCCGGTATAAGTTTGGTTCGGCGCTATTACTTTTAAGGCGGCCTCTGCTTCCCGTTTAATGTTCTGATCTTTAGTYTGTTCATATATGTACCACAAACTGCCAGAATAAAACCCACTGCACCACCACTTAATATCGTAGTTGATAGATTTACCTTTATCGAAACTTTGAGGTGTTTTACCTTCGGGTATATTTTTAGCAAGTACTTTATATTGGTCAGCGGCGAACTTAAATTCATCGTTAATTAGCTGGGCCATTGGCTTCTTGGTGGTTTGGGCAAATGAACTACCCCCCGTAAGCAGGAGTAATGCGGCAATTAAATTGATTTTTTTCATCTGTATATTTGTGTTTTAAAGGTAATGAAGCTCTCCTAGCAGCGGAAATATCATATCCTGTTTATTATTTTTTGTATTGCTGAGGATATGATGGTTTCATCTTTTATAATTTGTTTTATTCTTTTATTTTAAACCTTGCTGTAGCACCTGCAAAAGCACCATTTGGCAGATTACAAGTTATACGTTTTGATTTCGATAATCCTGGCAACTTTAACAACACGCTTATAGTTGCATTTTCCTGTGCTGGATCTGCGATATATAACGTAGGGTTTTTACCGTTTAAATCTTTAATGTAAACCGTACACGGCTGGTCTACCTGAAGGGAAAGGCCATTGTCAGCCAGTGTTCCCGCTTTATAAAAAACGGCCTGCAACATGTCCAGTCTGGTATGTTTTACAGCCTGCAGTTCATTGATATTTTTTAATACCTGTATCATCGACCGGTTGTATTTTTTTAAACCCGCAGCGTCAATTCCTGGCACAACAATATACTGATAGCTGGCGTTCTGAGGATTTTTGCCATGATTTAACCAGATTTTAAATACATTATGTTTGAGTTCGGTTTTACCTTGAAAATGATTGATGCGGTACCAGTTTCCGGTTTGCGCTTTACTGCTGATTTCTAAATTCCCACCCTGAGGAAAAATATACCCAATACTGTCATGAACTGCCCAGCGCTCGCTTTTAGCATTGGCCTGCACTCCATTGGAAGAAAATACGTCGCCTCTTAACCAGGCCTGGTTGATTGTTGTGGTAATATTTTCTTTCGAATCGCTCCTAATCCCAGCACCTAAACAAACCACTTCCTGATCGAAAAAGAACCATGCTTTTTTTGCCTGAACACTATCATAGTCTAAATCGTAACATGAAACGCCATAAATACCATCACTAACTCCACCCACAAATTTGGTGGTACCTGGAATTCCCCATTCCTTTAATATTGTTGCGCCATTATCATCAGGGTAATCTCTGCTGGTGGTTCCAGGGATTTTATCCCATTCCCAAACGGGCATCAGGTTGGCGTATTCAGATCCACTGCGCTGAATATTGGTTGCCCCATCGGGGAGAAATTTCCCCAATATGTTTTCATTGTTACCGCGTTCTGTCCGTAAAGTTCTCGTTGATGCCGTTTGCACACTAAAGGTATAAGCGGGGCGAAGGTGCAGGGTGTAACCACTTTTCCAGTATTGGTTATGTGAAGCAGTTATCCCATAATCAACAGTTTTTTTGCCTGATGTTCTTAATGTTGAAGCGTCCCAGTAAGCCGCATTTTCGGGATCAAATAGTTTAATTTTTCCTATCATTCCTCCCATCCCACTATTTAACGAATCTTTACGGCTAATGCCGCGACCGCGTACATTAAAATCGTAAAACGAGCCTCTCACCGTTTTCAGAAAAGTATTTTTAAGATAATTGACCAAAATAGCCAACTGATCTTTCGGCAAAGCATATTCTGTTTCCCTTAAATAGAAAGCCGCATTAACCGAATTTCCGGCAAACACCCTTCCATAACTGGCAATGGCCTGCTGTTTTCCATGCTGATAATAACTCCCATCAGCCTGAACGCCTTCCCTGCCATCAGTTATGGCAATCGGTTCGAACAGGTATTTTGCAGCAGAGTCGAGGGTTGCCTTATTCTGTGTTAAACAGGCCCGATATAAATAATGTAATGCTTCATCAGAGGTGTTGGCACCGTCGCCAGTCTTTAATTTTCTGATCATCCTTTTGATCAACGCATTTTCCAGCGTTGCAGGAAGCCCGGTTTTGGCATTGCGCATCAAAATCAAGGTTTGCCCGATAGCCTGAGGATAAAAAATATCATTGTACCACCAATTCTTGTTCTTCGGGTTTTTATCCAGCCAGTTCTGTAAAGATTTAACAATAGCAGCGTGTAGTTCGCTATCGTTATAAAGTTTATTCGATGGGCGGATATAAGCGGTCGCCATATCTTTGATCCGTTTTAAAGGATCGTACTGCACATCGGCATAATTGATATCTGCCCAGCTTCCATCTGCATTTAGATTTTTAAGATGATTGCCCACCTCTTCGGCCAATGGTTTATCTTTAACAAAAGTCTGCAAATCGTTATTAATACGTTGCAGAATGATATCAAAAGGTTTTTTTTGGGCATTTGCCGATATACCCATCAGCATTAGGCCTCCAACCAGGAATCCAAACCTAATCTTTCGGTGAGCCTTTATTTTGTTGTTCGTTTTTTCACTTATGGCAAACATGTTTATTTTTTTATTTAAGCAAACCGGTTTAGGTATTCGCAATAAAGAATTGGCAAAAGGCAATTCAATTTCATTTTTCGCTTCATTTCATTTAAAAAAGCCACCAAGCTAGGCAAGGCGGCCCCAAATTAACGATACTAACCATTTTTTTATCAGATCGAACTGATTTTTCTTTATTTTCCTATCAGCCTGGATTATGGATCAATGCGCTATTTTGCATTGAACAAAGTAAGGGCTTATAGAAATTCAGCAGTTAAAAGAGCCTGTATCATAAGTTGTATTCAATTCGAACTTGTCACGTTGTCCAAAGGACTCCTACGGAGAACTTGTCGAAACGCTTTATGGGGCATTAACAGGTCTTTCGACAGGCTATCATTGACAGAATCCAGTAGAAAGTCGTCATCTCGACCGAAGCACTGCGGAGTGGAGAGATCTTTGAATTGTGTGTTATTGAAATCAAATTTAAAGATTTCTCCTCTTAAGGAGTTCCTTTGGAACACTACGGTCGAAATGACGATACTTCTAAGGGACTCAACTCTTTAAAATTCCCCTGTCATTAATATTGATTTTTATACAATAAATTACCATTAAGGATAACAATTCTATATTTATGATACAGCCTCTAAAACTAATCCTTTCAAATATCTAATTTATCCAACCTGCATTTTGAGTCAGGTTGGGATTTCGCTCTATCTCTACCGCCGGGATTGCCCAGTTGTAAAGATAATCACCCTTAAATGAGTAAGCATATACAATCTTGCCCCAAGCCTGTTTTACGCCGTTACCGGCATAAAAAACTTTGTCTTTCCAGCTTTTCCATCTCATTTCATCAAAGAAGTTAATACCCTCATTAGGAAACTCTACTCTTCTTTCGTTACGGATTCTTTCTCTTAAATCAGTTTGACTGGATACAAATGTTGGCAGCGCGGCATTTGTATTTTGAAGTAAAGCTACACCAGCACGGGTTCTTACTTCATTTACTTTAGCAATGGCTTCAGCAGTTAAACCTTGTTCATTTAGCGCCTCAGCCCACATCAACAGTACATCAGCATATCTGATTAATACAAAATCAGTTGGTCCGTAATCTCTTCCTGGTGTTTCAGCAGATCCTTCGTAAACGTATTTTCTATATAAATAATAGAACAAACTTTGCGTATCGGTACGTAAATCACCATTTGTTGCGGCTTCGGAACGATAAGGCCATCTTGAAGTTACTGTAGCATTTGCACCACTAAAAACGCCTAAATAAGTAGAATATGGGGTAATTACATTGGCAGCTAATCTCGGATCGCGGTTAGCATAAGCCTGAATAATTCTTGCTTCATTACCAGTTGGCAAATATAAGCTCATTTTTGCACCTCTTGTTGTTGCTGCGGTAATTTCTGCGGTAGTTAAGTTGTTTCTTAGAAAGTAGACCTCTCTCTCTGCTACAGAAAGTGCTGAATATCCAGGTATAACAGTATCCCAGTTAAATTTTGAGCCATCAGCGTTTTCATATAAATCTACCAGGTTTGGCGAAACATGATAGGTGTTCCAGCAAGAACCGAAAGAAGAACGGGTACCACAATAGAATTGTGTAGCAGAACCAAAACCCGGAACACCTATGTTCTGGATAGAAAAAATCATTTCATTAGATTGCTCGTTAGCCGTTTTAAATAATGCGCTGTAATTGGCAAACAAACCATAACCGGCATCTTTCACTTTTTGAAAATCGGCTACTGCCAAGTCCCATTTCTGAGTGTACATATAGGCTTTACCACGCAGGGCATAAGCTGCACCTTTGGTGATGTGCCCGTAATTTGCATTTCCACCGGCATAACGATCAGGAAGATTTGGCTCTGCAATAACCGCAGTTAAATCACTGATTACCAAGGCCCAAACTTCGGCTTCTGTAGAACGTGGTTTATTTGCTTCTTCAGGAAGAAATGGCTCTAAATAAATAGGTACACCTTTATATAAC
>NZ_JBFTRT010000018.1:0-23632 GCF_056399685.1 Pedobacter sp. 01N416 | reverse complement strand
TTTAATACCTGTTGATCTTTTTCCTTTAATTTGCTCGCTTCCATAAGATATGATTTGCTGGCAAAATTAATAAAACAAAATATAGTATTATTATTTGTGATTAATTAAGAACATTATGCTGAAATATTCTATTTTTGTAAAATTAAAATTCTTTTTAGCGCCTAGATTGAGGTGCCATGAAATATAAAATATGGCTATTGAAGGTTAAGTAGCGCTTGTCTTACGGCGTTGTCGGTTTGGTTTGCAGCCTTGTAATAACCTACGTCGCCTAGATAATAACGGCAAAGCAAAGCTTTTAAATCATTCAAGATCACATTTTTCGAATTATACAATTGAAAACGGTCTATCGCTACATTTTTGCGTTGAAGATACCCGATAAAGTCTTTAAAGTCGTTATCATTTATAGTAAAGATATTGATATTCTGCTCAACAAAACTGGCACTATACTTATTGGTAAGTACATTAAATACATAATCAGAAAGCACTTTTTTGCTCACTAAATTGCTGTAAAACTTATTGTAGCCACTTGTGTCTAATTTTACAAATACATCTGGCTGGATACCGCCAATCGGTTTAACTTTTCTGTTGGGCTGAATATTTACGCCTTCTGTTTTCTCAATAGAATCTTGAAAAGAGGTCCGGTCTCCGGTAAGCTCTCCGTCCATCATACGCTCGTCTAATTCATGTTTGTAGGCGTCGTAACCTTTTTTATACGATTTTTGGATACTGCGACCAGATGGTGTGTAATATCTAGCGATGGTTAAGTTCAATGCAGAACCGTCGCCAAAAGCAAACTGCTCTTGTACCAAACCTTTGCCAAAAGAACGGCGGCCAACAATAATTCCGCGTCCCAGATCCTGGATGGCTCCAGCTACAATTTCGCTGGCCGAAGCGGTATTTTCATTAATCAGGATAGCCAGTTTGCCATTTTGAAAAGCGCCAGTGCCCGTAGAAAAATAATCGGTACGTGGCTCATGTTTACCCTGTGTATATACAATAAGTTTGTTCTCGGCTAAAAACTGATCGGCCAAACCTGTAGCAGCAGTAAAATAACCACCTCCATTGTCACGCAAATCAAGAATCAGTTTTTTCATGCCCCTTGCTTTCAGGTTATTGGCTGCAACAGAAAAGTCGTTATCGGTATTAGCGCCAAACTTGCTGATCCGTACATAACCTGTTTCGTTATTGATCATATAAGCTGCATCAATACTGCTGATGTTTACTTTGCCTCGTGTAACCATAATGCGGTTACTTTGCGGTGTGCCTGGATGTAAAAGCACCACGCTAACACCTGTTCCAGATCTGCCTTTAAAACGGCCCGTAAGTTGGTCTTTTGGTAAATTTCTTCCACTTACAACTGCCGTATCGATACTTAGGATTTTATCGCCCAATTTTATCCCCGCCTGGTAAGCTGGGCCATCTTTAACCACGCCGGTAACCATCATGGTATCGTTAAGCATATAATATTCTATGCCCACACCCTCAAAGTTCCCTTCCAGGTTATCGGTCATATCCTGCGCATCGGTTGGTGGCAGGTAAACACTATGTGGATCGAGTTGGTGCAGAACGCTATCTATGGGTAAGTTTTGAAGCGAATCGGTATTGATATCACAGTTGAAATATCTTTGCCTCAGATCGAAAAATTAACATCGGCAGTGGCCGAGCGAATGAAAAAAGGTGGCCGTCTCTTTTATATAGGTGCGGGTACCAGTGGTCGTTTAGGTGTAGTAGACGCATCAGAATGCCCACCTACATACGGTGTTCCTTTTGATTGGGTTGTTGGAATTATTGCCGGTGGAGATACAGCCATTAGAAGAGCGGTAGAATTTGCTGAAGATGACGCCGAACAAGCCTGGAAAGATCTTCAGGAATTTGAAATTAACGAGAAAGATTGTTTGGTTGGTCTGGCAGCGTCAGGTACTACGCCATATGTAATCGGCGGATTAAACACGGCACGTAAGCATGGTATTTTAACAGGTTGCATCGTTTGTAATACCGGCGGACCTATTGCTGCAGAATCGGATTTTCCGGTTGAAGTGGTGGTTGGCCCTGAGTTTGTAACCGGCTCTACCCGTATGAAATCTGGTACGGCTCAAAAAATGGTGTTAAACATGTTAAGCACTACCGTTATGGTTCAGTTGGGGCGTGTAGTTGGCAATAAAATGGTCGATATGCAGTTAACCAACCATAAACTGGTAGACCGCGGTACACAAATGGTGGCCGATGAACTAAATATAGGTTACGATGAAGCAGCTGAGTTGTTAACCCGTTACGGAAGTGTACGTAAAGCAGTTGAAGCAGGACACTAAGAAATGAGAGAAGGATAGAAGGATTGAATGAAAATGAATTAGTGAATGAAAGAATGATTGAAGGATAGGATGTAGAAACGATCTTAACATTCACTCATTCAAAACTCAATCATTCAATAACTTATCTAGTCACTCATTCAAAATTCAATTATTCAATAATTAAAGTATATGCACGAAATTGAGCCTTATTACCAGTGGAGAGATGATTATATTTCGGCAGAAGATGAGCGTTCGCCATTTTACAATACCGAATATTCAGAACTTTACTTCGATAAGCAGATTTACAATTTTTTACTGCACCCGCAATGGGACGAGTTTGGTTCGAATACCTTATACATGAAGGTGTTATACGCCGATTATGATCGCAGTTATGCCGTTATAGAATTTATAGGAGAATGGAACGATGCCATTAACAACGATATTATGCTGCTGAAACGCGATATTTTAGAGCTGATGATGGATGAAGGCATTAATAAATTTATCCTGATCGGTGAAAATATACTGAATTTTCATGCCTCTGATGACAGTTATTACGAAGAGTGGTTTCAGGAAGTAGAAGATGGCTGGATTGTTGGAGTTAATTTTCAGGAACACGTAATCACCGAGTTTCGCGATAATAACATCGATTATTACATTAACTTTGGCGGTGCATTTGACAATCTGCCATGGCGCACATTAAAACCTTTACAGTTCTTTAAAAAAGTTGAAGAATTGCTGACAAAAAGATTAAACTAAATATTTATTTTTATATAGTTAAATACACAAAATTTAAAATGGAACAACAAAATTATCAATATCAAAAAGACAGTGTTTTTGTACAGGAAAGATCTGTTTCTAAAAAATTCTTTGCAAACGTTTTCTTGTGGATGTTCGTGGCATTGTTATTATCTACGCTTTCTGCCTTTTATATTTCTAACAGTGAAAGTGCATTAAGATCGTTAATCGATTTTGAAACCGGCAGAAGAACTGCTTTAGGTTACGTAGCCATGTTTGCACCACTTGGATTAGTTTTATTAATGGGCGCGGGTTTTAACAAATTATCTTATGGTGCACTATTAGGCGTTTTTGTGCTTTTCTCTATTTTATTAGGAGTAAGTTTAAGCTTTATTCTCTTAATTTATACCGGGGCGTCTATAATTACCTGTTTCGCTGCGGCTGCGGGTATTTTCGGTATTATGGCATTTATGGGCTATACCACTAATATTGATCTCAGTAAGTTCGGCCCTATCTTAATGGTAGGTGTTGCGGGATTATTTATTGCGAGCATTCTTAACATGTTTATTAAAAGCGAACAATTTAGCCTGATTATGGCTTTTGTAGGTATTGCGGTATTTACTGCGTTAACGGCTTATGATGTGCAGAAAATTAAAAGAATTGGGATGGGAATTCAGGAGAGTGGAGAAGCAATTCCAGAAGCAGACACTAAAAAACTGGCAATAATGGCTGCTTTGAATTTATATTTAGATTTCATCAATATCTTCCTTTTCTTACTTCGTATTTTCGGAAGCAGAAAATAGTCATTAACAGAACAATATTCTTAAGGCCGTGCAGAATTGCATGGCCTTTGTAATTTTATTTGGTAGCAAAGCGATAAATTTTGGAATTGATGTTGCTTTGTTGCATTTTTGTATGCTTATTAAGAAAGACGGAGGGATTAGACCCAACGAAGTCTTAGCAACCTGTAACCATACAAGGTGCTAAATTCTATTCTGCAAATAGCGGAAACAGATAAGTTTAGGATTACGATTCACGTACCAACTTTTTAAATAAGCCTTTTAGAGACTTGAGACCATAGATTTGAGATTTGAGACATTGTGTCTTATCCACTCTCATATCTGATATCTCATATCTCAAATCTTACAACAAGAATGAGCATAAGAGAAGAATTAGAAAAACGTATTTTGGTGATTGATGGTGCAATGGGTACCATGATTCAGCGATATACCTTAACCGAAGAAGATTTTAGAGGGGAGCGATTTAAAAACCATCCCTGTGATGTAAAAGGCAATAATGATTTGCTCAACATCACACGTCCGGATATTATTAAAACAATACACCTGGAGTACCTGGCCGCTGGTGCCGATATTATCGAAACCAATACGTTCAGTACACAGYGCATTTCCATGGCCGACTACCAGATGGAAGACCTTTCTTACGAAATGAGTTTTGAGGGCGCGCGGGTGGCAAAAGAAGCTGTAAACGTGTTCATGGCTGCAAATCCAGGCCGTAAATGTTTTGTGGCCGGTGCTATTGGCCCAACCAACCGTACCCTTTCCATGTCGCCGAATGTAAACGATCCTGGTTTTAGGGCAGTTTATTTTGATGAGCTCGAAGCCGCTTATTATGAGCAGGTGCGTGGTTTGGTAGATGGTGGTTCTGATGTATTATTAATCGAAACCATTTTCGATACTTTAAATGCTAAAGTGGCTATTGTAGCCATTAAAAAATATGAAGAGGTAATTGGCCGTAAACTGGAGATTATGATTTCTGGTACCATTACCGATGCCTCTGGAAGAACACTTTCAGGTCAAACTGCCGAAGCTTTCTTAAACTCTGTAATGCATGCAAAACCGTTAAGTATCGGTTTTAACTGTGCTTTGGGTGCTAAAGAAATGCGTCCGCATATTGAGGAGCTTGCTGCAAAAGCTGGCTGTTATGTTTCGGCCTATCCAAATGCAGGTTTACCAAACGAGTTTGGTGCTTATGATGAACAGCCGCATGAAACGGCACATTTAGTTGACGATTTTATTGCCTCTGGTTTTGTGAATATTGTAGGCGGCTGTTGTGGTACCACGCCAGAGCACATTGGCTGTATTGCCAAAAATGCCCGAAAAGCAGAACCCCGTAAAATACCTGTATTGGAGCCTTACATGCGTTTAAGTGGGCTTGAGCCTGTAACCATCACCCCAGAAAGCATTTTTGTAAATATTGGTGAAAGAACAAATATTACCGGATCTCCCAAATTCTCTAAACTGATTTTAGGTGGAGATTATGAAGCCGCACTGGCCGTTGCTCTGCAACAGGTTGAAGGTGGTGCGCAGGTAATTGATGTGAATATGGATGAGGGGATGTTGGATTCGGAAGCAGCAATGACCAAATTCTTAAATCTCATTGCCTCCGAACCTGATATTGCCAAATTGCCCATCATGGTCGATTCATCCAAATGGTCGGTTATTGAAAATGGCTTAAAATGTTTGCAGGGAAAAGGAATTGTAAACTCTATTTCACTAAAAGAAGGGGAGGAGAAATTCCGCGAAAGTGCACGCAAAATTATGCAATACGGTGCTGCGGTAGTAGTAATGGCTTTTGATGAGCAAGGACAGGCCGATAATTATGAGCGCAGAAAAGAAATCTGTAAAAGAAGTTACGATATTCTGGTGCACGAAATTGGTTTCCCGCCAGAGGATATTATTTTCGATCCGAACATTTTAACTGTTGCAACCGGATTAGAAGAACATAATAATTATGCTGTCGATTTTATAAATGCCACACGGTGGATTAAAGAAAACCTACCTCATGCTAAAGTGAGCGGAGGGGTTTCTAATATTTCTTTCTCTTTCAGGGGAAATAATACCGTTCGCGAAGCAATGCACTCCGCATTTCTTTATCACGCCATTCAGGCTGGGTTAGATATGGGGATCGTAAATGCAGGGATGCTAGAAGTTTATCAGGAAATTCCACCCGAATTGTTAGAAAGGGTGGAGGATGTACTCTTAAACCGAAGAGACGATGCTACAGAGCGTTTGGTAGAATATGCCGATACCGTAAAATCGAAAGGTAAAGAGGTAGTTAAAGATGAAGAGTGGAGAAAAGGTTCTGTTGAAGAGCGATTATCTCATTCTTTAGTAAAGGGAATTGTAGAATACCTGGATGATGATGTGGAAGAAGCCAGACAAAAATATGCCCGCCCGATTCAGGTAATCGAAGGACCGTTGATGGATGGGATGAACATTGTGGGTGATTTATTCGGTGCCGGAAAAATGTTCTTGCCACAAGTGGTAAAATCGGCAAGGGTAATGAAAAAAGCCGTAGCCTATTTATTGCCATTTATCGAACAGGAAAAGCTGGATAATCCCGATCAGGATCAAAGTTCATCTGCAGGAAGAGTTTTAATGGCCACCGTAAAAGGCGATGTGCATGATATTGGAAAAAATATTGTGGGTGTAGTATTGGCTTGTAATAACTTCGAAATTGTTGACATGGGCGTGATGGTTCCTGCGCAGGAAATCATCAAAAAAGCCAAAGAAATAAAAGCCGATATTATTGGTTTAAGTGGATTGATTACACCATCATTGGATGAAATGGTTCACTTTGCCAAAGAAATGGAGCGCGAAGGTTTTACCATTCCCTTAATTATCGGTGGGGCCACTACTTCAAGAATCCATGCTGCTGTAAAAGTAGCGCCAAATTATTCAGGACCTGCTATCCACGTATTGGATGCTTCCAGAAGTGTTACCGTTTGCAGCACCTTGATGAATCCTGAAACAAAAGACGATTATGTGGCAGGTATCAGGGCCGAATATGATAAAGCACGCGAAGCGCATTTAAATAAGCGATCGGATAAACGTTTTAAAACCTTAGAAGAGGCACGTGCAAATAAATTTAAGATTGATTTTCAGCCCAACCTACCCGTTCCGGAATTTACAGGCACAAGGGTTTTCGATAACTATCCCTTAGAAGAACTGGTTCCCTATATCGATTGGACGCCGTTTTTCCATACCTGGGAGCTCCGTGGCAGTTATCCGAAAATTTTCGATGATAAAAATGTAGGGGATGAGGCAAAGAAACTTTTTGATGATGCACAAACTTTATTAAAACGCATCCTCGACGAAAAACTGTTAACAGCAAGAGCCGTAATCGGTTTCTGGCCAGCTAATGCGGTTGGAGACGATATTCAGTTGACAGTTGCCAGTGATCAGCTGTCAAATGACTCAGAACTGAAAACTGAGAACTCCAAACTGGTAACTATCCATACCCTCCGCCAGCAGGCCGAAAAAGTAGATGGGCAGCCTTATTATGCTTTATCTGATTTCATTGCACCGAAAGAAAGTGGTATTCAGGATTATTTTGGTGGTTTTGCCGTAACCGCAGGTATCGGGATTGATGACCTGGTAAATGAGTTCGAATCGAATTACGATGATTACAATAGTATCATGGCTAAAGCATTGGCCGATCGTTTAGCTGAAGCTTTCGCAGAACGCTTGCACGAACGTGTACGTAAAGAATACTGGGGTTATGCACAAGATGAAAATCTGAGCAATCAGGAATTGATTAAAGAAGAATACGCAGGTATCCGTCCCGCGCCAGGTTATCCTGCCTGTCCGGAACACACCGAAAAAGGAACTTTATTCCAATTGCTTGATGCGGAGAATAAAATAGGGTTACACTTAACCGAAAGTTATGCCATGTATCCAACAGCAGCGGTAAGTGGGTTTTATTTCGCGCATCCCGATTCAAGGTATTTTGGATTAGGAAAAATTACCAAAGATCAGATTGAAGATTACGCCATCAGAAAGAATATGCCGGTTGAAGAAGTGGAGCGGTGGTTAAGTCCAAATTTAGCTTATTAATATTTTCGATTTGTCGTCCTGAGTGAATAGAAGGATCTCAAACCGAAGAACATATAATTTTGATGTTTGCAGTCATCAGAAATAAGAACTGCTACAATGTTAGAGATGCTTCGTTAGCACTCAGCATGACACCCAAAAATAGGTTATGAAGATTACAGACCATATAAAAAACGCAAAGGGTAAAACCTTGTTCTCTTTTGAATTATTGCCGCCTATTAAAGGGCAAAGTATACAATGGATTTATGATGCGATAGAGCCATTATTAGAGTTTAATCCTCCTTTTATTGATGTAACTTCGCTCCGCGAGGATTACATTTATAAAGAACAGGCGAATGGTTTGCTACAAAAGGTATCTTATCGTAAGCGTCCCGGAACCATTGCCATTTGTGCGGCCATTATCCATAAATATAAAGTAGATGCCGTTCCGCATCTCATTTGCGGTGGATTTACCAAAGAAGAAACCGAAAATGCATTGATCGATTTACAGTTCTTGGGTATTGATAACGTTTTGGCTTTGCGTGGCGATGCCCGTAAGGCAGATGGGAATTTCGTGCCAACTCCCGGCGGACACTGTTATGCTACAGATTTGATCGAGCACATCAAGAACCATAACGAAGGTAAATTTTTGCACGAAGATGTAGAAACCTTTAAAAGTGATTTCTGTATCGGCGTGGCTGGCTATCCGGAAAAACATTTCGAAGCGCCTAACATGAGTACCGATTTCAAATACCTGAAAAAGAAGGTTGAAGCAGGAGCAGAGTTTATTGTTACGCAGATGTTTTTCGATAACCAGAAGTATTTCGATTTTGTAAAAAAATGCAGGGAAAACGATATCAATATTCCAATTATACCAGGCTTGAAGCCTATAAGTACCTTGTCTCAGTTAAATGTGCTGCCTAAAATATTTCACATCGATTTGCCTGATGAGTTAACGGATGCGCTATCGCACGCTAAAAATAATAATGAGGCAAAAGAAATTGGTACTGAAGCCATGATTAAACAATGTAAAGAATTGATTGATTTTGGTGCCCCGGTGTTACACTTTTACACCATGGGCCGCCCAGAGCAAACCAAAAAGATTGCTAAGGCTATTTTTTAGTCTAAAAAGCGTCGTCATTGCGAGGCACGAAGCAATCCTACAACGATCGCTAATTAACCTAGCGCTTTAAGATTGCTTCGTGCCTCGCAATGACGTATTTTTTTTGTTACTTAAATTATCATCATGAATAATCTAAATATCGACCAACAAAACCTCGATGCCATACTGACAGAAGTTAAACAACAGGGAATAGATTATTTAAACCAAATTCATGAACGGCCTACAACCAGTTCTGCTGAAGTAGAGATTGTCTGGGATTTATGCGAGCAAGGTTTTGGTACACTTGAAGCCTTAAAACAATTTAATCAACGCTTCGAGCCTATTATGGTGGCCTCATCTGGGCCAAGATACTGGGGCTTTGTAACCGGTGGAACAACTCCTGCTGCCATTGCTGGCGATTGGCTGTCGACTATCTACGATCAAAACACACAAAGCGCAAAAGGTAACGGCGACGTTTCGGCTATCATCGAACTCGAAACCATCCAGTTATTACTTTCGTTGTTTAACCTGCCCAAGGATTTTTTCGGTGGTTTTGTAACCGGAGCAACCTTATCTAATTTTACCTGCCTAGCTGTTGCAAGGCAATGGATTGGCAAACAATTTGGAAAAGATTTTGCCAGAGAAGGTATATCAGGTAAGGTAAATGTATTGTCGGCTACACCGCACTCATCAGCCATAAAATCCTTATCGATGCTTGGCTTGGGTAGTGGCAATTTTATTCAGGTAAACGTAATGCAGGGCAACCGCGAAGCGCTAGATGTTGCCGACCTTGAACTAAAAATACAAGCCTTAAATGGCGAACCTTTCATTTTAATCTCAAGTGCCGGAACAGTAAATACGGTTGATTTTGATGATTTTGAAGCCATTAATGCCTTAAAAGAAAAATATAATTTCTGGTGGCATATCGATGCAGCCTTTGGCGGCTTTGCCGCTTGTTCGCCTAAATATAATCATTTTGTTAAAGGATGGGAGCATGCCGACAGTATTACGGTTGATTGCCACAAATGGCTAAATGTACCCTATGAAAACGCAGTATTTTTCGTGAAAGAAAAACACCAATTGTTACAGGTAGAAACCTTTCAGAATTCTAATGCAGCTTATTTGGGCAATCCGATGGAAAATTTCAGTTACTTAAATTTTTTGCCAGAAAATTCCCGCCGTTTAAAGACCTTACCTGCATGGTTTACCTTAACAAGCTATGGAAAACAAGGTTATCAGGAAATTGTAGAAACTAATGTTGAGGTGGCCTTACAGTTTGCCTGTTTTATTAATGAAAATCCAAACTTCGAGTTATTGGCACCCGTACGTCTAAATACCGTTTGTTTTTCGTTGACAGATGAAAGTTTAGTTGCAACATTCCTGAATAAGTTAAACGCGGGCGGAAAAGTTTTTATGACCCCTACATTTTATAACGGGAAGAAAGGAATACGTGCTGCTTTTGTAAACTGGCGGACCTCAGCCGCTGATGTTGAGTTGGCTACTACAGCTATGCTTGAAATTCTTACAGAACTTTAACCTTAAAATTATTGTTTTAATGCTGTAGCGTTTATCTTTGCACTAATGAAATTAGATGGCCTTAAATATGTACTTATTGCCTGCATTGCGATAGCTTTTTTCTTAAAAGTAAGTGATGCGGTTTCGTATTTAAACTATTCTACCAATAATGTTGAAGTTTTATCTACAAACGATGACGCAACAGAGAAAGAAGAAAAGAAAGTAGAAACTGAATATGCGGTGCAGCAAATCGCGTTTCATGGAGCGTTATATTTCCCACTTCAAACTTCAAAAAAGGTGCTTATTCCTGATTATTGTCTTCAATTGGCCTACTTCCCTGAGGTTTTAACGCCGCCACCTTCTGTATAAGCATATTCTTTAATGTTTAAACCGTTTCGCAAAAACGGAACCAATTCTCTATTTTAAAAATTACAAATAATATATATGAAACGAGCAATTTCATTTGCAGTGCTGTTAGTCGCTGCCGCTTTAAAAATCAGTGCACAAGAAGTTGTGCAGAACAATGTTAAACCAGTAGAAAATGCCCTAAATCAGGTTACTAAGTTGCAGCCTGTAAGTTTTAGTTATGATAAAGCCTGGGCCGAAAAACTGAAGTTATCTGCTAAACCACAGTATGGTTTTGTAGGAGCTGACGCTAAAATAGCTTTTCCTGAAATTGTTTCTGTACAGGCAAAAAGTTATGCATCAGGCAAAAATGCTTTTAAAAATGCTACTATTACCAAGGTAGATTATGAGAGTTTAGTCCCGCTTTTGGTCGCCAGTATAAAGGAACAACAGCAGCAGATTGAAGCACTACAGCGCGAGCTGAAAACACTAAAATCGCAAAACACTAAGTAAAAATGAATCCCGATGAAAGTCGGGATTTTTTTATTCTCTGTTTACTTTGTATTTCGGTATTTACTGTTCGATGTGCTTAAAAAGGAATGCATAGAGAAGTATGAAATAGGAACATTGTTTTATAGATACGTCATTCCCGCGCAGGCGGGAATCTTAATGCCTGTTACTTGCATTAGGATTCCCAATCAAGTTGACAATGATCAGACTTCGAAATAACAATGTATACTTATTATCCTTTAAGCAAATAACTTTTAAATCCTTCAAAATCCACATCTAACTGATCTGCATGTTTTGGTTTACTTTCCAAAGCTTTTACCTGTTCAGGGATTTCGATTTYAGCTGCAATATCTGCAGGGAAAATATCAGGGAACTTACAAGCGTGTGCCGTAGATAAGAAAACTGCGGCACTTTGGTCTGCAGGATTTTCGTTCCTGTATTTTTCAACTGCTAAATAGGCAATCGCGGTATGCGGACAAGCTACATAGTTTAACTTGCTGTCAATTTCTTTGATCCCTTCCAATGTTTCATCATCAGTAAAACGATAAGAGGTAACCACCTTTTTGATGGCTTCTACATCCTGATTAAAAAGATCCATAATGCGTACCCAATTGCTTGGTGCCCCTACATCCATCGCGTTCGAGTAGGTTTGTGTAGATGGTTTCGCTTCATATACGCCACTCTCTAAAAAGCGCGGAACGGTATCGTTAACATTAGTAGCAGCGATAAACTGCTTAACGGGTAATCCTAATTTATAGGCCAGTAAACCTGCGCCAATATTTCCGAAATTTCCACTTGGTACTGAAAACACCACGTCTTTAAAACCTTGCTTTTTCAGCTGGGCGTAAGTATTGAAATAATAAAATGTTTGCGGAATTAATCGCGAAATATTAATCGAATTGGCAGAAGTCAATCTAAATTTCGCATTCAACTCATCATCTGCAAAAGCTTGTTTAACCAAAGCCTGGCAGTCATCAAAAGTACCTTTAACTTCAACAGCTCTGATGTTTTCGCCGTTGGTGGTTAACTGCAGTTCCTGTATCGGGCTCACTTTCCCCTCAGGGTAAAGAATAGTTACTCTGGTGTTCGGCACACCCAAGAAACCCAAAGCTACTGCGCCACCGGTATCGCCAGAAGTAGCAACCAGAACATCTAAAAGTTGTTCGCCGTCTTTTAAGAAGTAAGCCATCACACGACTCATAAAACGGGCGCCAAAATCTTTAAAGGCCAAAGATGGACCGTGGAACAATTCGAGCACAAAGGTTTTGTTATCTAATTTAACAGCCGGTGCTTCAAAATTAATAGCATCATCAATTAAAGCTTTTAAATCATCTGAAGGGATCTCATCTTTTAATAAAGTTGAAGCTACCTTGTAAGCAATTTCAGGCAGAGAATATTTTTCTATATTCTGGATGAATTCGGGGTCAAGCTGTGGGATTTCAACAGGCATATATAAGCCTTTATCCTGCGGCATGCTGTTAAAAACGGCTTCTTTGAAAGAAACACGTAAGTTTTTATTGTTGGTTGAGTATAGTTTCATTTTTAATGAGGTTGGAGGGTTGAAAGGTTGAAGGTTGGAAGGTTTTGGATGCTTAGCCCTCCACCTTTAAAACCTCTACCTTCCAGCCTTAAGAAATTACTCTCGGTCCTTCCGCGTTAACCGGAGATACGAAAGCTTTGCTGTTAATATTTATTTTATGCAAATGTTGCTGTTGCGATTTTGTTATTTTTCTGGCTGTTTCTTCATCTTGAGTTAATGCGAAAACAGAAGGGCCTGAGCCTGAAATTCCGAAGCCGATTGCGCCGTTCTCCATCGCCAGTTTTCTCATTTCTTCAAAACCAGGTATCAAGATCGAACGTGTTGGTTCTACCAGAACGTCTTTCATGCTCCTTCCAATTAAATCAAAATCATTCATGAACAATCCACTCACTAAACCTGCAACATTTCCCCACTGGGTAACCGCATCTTTTAATGCTACTTTACTGCGGATCATTTGGCGTGCATCTTTGGTCGGTACATCTACCTCTGGATAAACAATTGCCGCATACATGCCGGCAGGCGTAGGTAAAGAAATTACATCAAGCGGTTCGTAACTTCTCACCAGTACAAAACCACCCAACAATGCAGGGGCAACGTTATCGGCATGGCCATAGCCACAGGCAAGTTCTTCGCCTTTCATGGCAAAAGGAACCAGCTCTTTAGTGGTTAATAAGTCGCCCATTAATTTGTTAATGGCAAATAAACCAGCTACTGTACTGGCCGAGCTTGAGCCCAATCCACTGCCAATAGGCATTTTCTTGTGCAGTTCAATTTCTACACCAACATCTAAACGGTTTATATGCTTTAAATAATGTTGAACACTGGCACTTACGGTATTTTTCGCTGCATCTAAAGGCAAACGGCCATCATCACCAGTAATTCTTTTGATCACCACACCAGGTGTATCGGTAAATCGCATTTCAACTTCATCACCAGGTTCGTTTACAGCGAAACCCAGTACATCGAAACCACAAACTACGTTTGCAACGGTTGCCGGAGCGAAAACTTTTATACTATTTTTCATTATTAATTGGCTTAGCTATTTGTTAAGCGTTATTTGGTTTAAATGATATTTCAAATGCACTAAGTAATCATCGATAAAAAAAGAAAGGGTGTGCATTTCTATTTTCCCTTTTCCTGTGTCGCAGGTATTTTGAAGCTTTTCCTCTGGAATATTTTCAATTACCCGGCTAATCTGATAGTTTAATAACTTCCAAAGCATTATAACTTCCGCAATAGCTGCCTCCTGGTAGTTTTGGTAGTTTACCCATTCATCCTGATGATAAATAATTTTAACCCCTTGTTCGTATTGTCCAACAACCAAACGACGGATGTTATTAACTGCACTATCTACCAAATGCCCCAACAGTTCCTTTTTAGACCATTTTAAAAGCTGCGGTTTATTATTCCAGGCCTCATCCGGAATATTTTCGAAATCGATCATCGCCTGATTAACCAGCTGAAGGATCTCGTTCTTTTTGTCTAAAACCGAATTCATCTTGCTACTTATTTAAAGTACCTACGTTAATGATATCCGCAAAAACTCCGGCAGCGGTAACTTCTGCACCAGCACCAGGGCCTTTTACTACCAACGGGCGGGTTTTGTAACGATCGGTTGTAAAAGAGATAATATTATCACTTCCCGAGAGCATATAAAAAGGATGACTGTCGTCAACCATTTGCAGGCTGATTTCTACATTTCCATTTTCAAGCTTACCGATGTAACGCAAAACTTTTCCATCGTTGGCTGCGGTATTCTTTAAATTTTCGAAGTATGCTGCATTCGCCTGTAATTCTGAATAGAAATCTTCAACCGATGTAGCATTTAGGCAGGCTTCTGGCAAAATGTTATCGATTTTTACATCACTGGCTTCTAACGGATAACCAGCATCACGGGCAAGGATCAGCATTTTACGCATAAAATCTTTTCCATTCAAGTCGTCGCGAGGATCTGGTTCAGTATAACCAAGTTCCTGAGCTTCCTTTACAGTTTCGTAAAAACCGGCATCACCTTTAAAATTATTGAAGATGTAAGAAATGGTTCCTGATAAAATCGCTTCAATCCGCGCTACCTTATCACCACTCATCATCAGCTCGCGCAGTGTGCGGATAATCGGCAGGCCTGCGCCAACATTGGTTTCGTAATAAAAATCTACACCAAATTTGCGGGCGGTATCTTTAAATGATTTATACTGGGCGTAATCTGCCGAGTTTCCTTTTTTATTGCAGGTTACTACCGAAATGCTGCTTTCGAATATGCCCTGATAAAATTCTATTGGTGATTCTGCAGCGGTGTTGTCTACAAAAACGCAGTTTGGTAAGTTTAGGGCTTTCATTTTGGCAACAAAACCCGCTAAATCTGCCTGTTCGCCATTTGTATTCAATTCAGTTTCCCAATTTTCTAACGAAAGGCCATCAGGGCTGAAAATCATTTTTCGTGTATTGCTGATGCCCGTTATCTTAACCTGTAAATCGTTATTCGCCGCTAAGAAAGGCATCTGTTCTTTCAGTTGGTTAAACAAGGTTTTGCCAATGTTTCCAGTGCCCAGGCAGAAAACGTTTAATGTTCTTTTCAGGTCGGTAAAGAAAGCGTCGTGCACTGCATTTACTGCTTTCGATAAATCGTCTTTGCTGATGATTACCGAAATGTTGTATTCTGAAGATCCCTGAGCAATAGCCCTTACATTGATACCGTTGCGGCCTAAAGCGCTGAACAAACGTCCGCTCATACCTGGTGTACGTTTCATGTTTTCGCCAACGATGGCCAAAACTGAAAGGTTATTTTCAACTTCCGGAAGTTCTAGTTTTTTAGCGTCTAACTCCAGTTCGAACTCTTTTTTGATTAGAGAAATGGCCTGTGAAGCATCCGTTGGTTTAACAGCGAAAGTAATGCTGTGTTCTGATGAAGACTGGGTAATCAATACTACATTGATCTGTTCGCGCGAAAGTAGTGAGAATAATCTTCCGCTAAAACCTGCCTTACCTACCATACCACTACCCGTTAGGTTAATAATGCTGATGTGATCGATAGAGGAAATTCCTTTTATGGGTAAACTTGATGTTTTAACATCGCTTTTGATATAAGTTCCTGCGAAATCAGGTTCGAAAGTGTTTTTAATCACAATCGGGATTTTCTTCATAAAAGCAGGAATCATTGTTGGCGGATAGATCACTTTCGCCCCAAAATAACTCAGTTCCATGGCTTCGGTGTAGCTTAATTCCGGTAACGAGAAAGCCTTTTTCACAATGCGTGGATCAGCTGTCATCATGCCGTTTACATCCGTCCATATCTCTATTTCTTCGGCATTTAAGGCTGCACCCCATACCGCTGCGGTATAATCAGAGCCACCACGGCCTAAAGTTGTTACCCTGCCTGCTGAATTGCTTGCTATAAACCCAGTAACAAAAAGTACTTTGTCTTTATTTTCCTGGTAAAAATTGTTGATCAGCATTTCAGTCAATTCGGTATCTACTTTCGCCTGACCGAAGTTGCTGTCGGTTTTAATCAGGTCAGAACCGTTAACATAAAGCGCATCGCCGAAATTTTGAGAAGCAATGTGGCTGATCATAAAAGTAGAGCAGCGTTCGCCGTAACTTAAAATCTGATCTTTGGTCTGCAAGCTCAGTTCGCGCAGATTGGCCACAGCCTGTAACAGATCTTCCAATTCGTTAAAAAAGATCTTTAAACGTGTAAACACAGGGTTTTGTGCAGCCGCAGGTAAAAGCGAGCGGATTACAGCAAAGTGTTTTGCTTCGATTTCTTTTAAATGAGCATCGTAATCTTCTCCACGCTCGGCCATTTCGGCTATATCGGTAAGCAAATTGGTTACACCACTCATTGCCGATAATACAACTACCGGGCTGATCTTTTGTTTTTCTTCGCCAACCAGGCGTAAGAGGGTTTTAATGTTCTCGGCCGAACCTACGGATGTGCCGCCGAATTTGAGTACTTTCATTAGTCTATATTGGTTTTAACTGTTTGATGCTGTGCGGATAATTCATGGTTGCTCGTACAGGTTTCATTCAGCATGGGTTTAAAAAAAAAGCGTCCCGACTTTCATCGGGACGCTTTCTGTGTTTTATGTTTTTTCAATTTACAACAAATTAGCCCCGCTGGTTTATACCGGTGGTAATAATAATCGTTGTAATAATCGAAGTGTTAAAATTCATCTTGTCTTTGTGTACTTTGTACACCGTAAAGTAGGAGATTATTTTTTTAAAATGCAAATGTTTTTTGATTTTTATTTCGAAATTTCTATTAAAACGTTTAATTAGATAAGATAGCCGCATTTTCTGAACCCGAAACCAAATCATTCCCACTTTGAGGGCTGCTCGCAGGGTGGGGTTGTTGGTAAGCGGTTTTAAATATTAGAAAAGGTGCTGTCGTAATTCTTCGGGTACGGCAGCCCTGCTAACCGCTATAGTCCCGATGGTGGTGCTGTTTTGTTGTTGGTGAGATCGGGAGCTGCCGCTTTTATCAGGTTTAGTTAAATTTGGGTTGTGGTACTATTTAAGTTGGTTACCTTTCCAGCGTATAATTCCCCTCCTTTGGCCTATCATGTGGACACATCTTTTGGTTTGGGTTTTTATGCGTTTTGCTAACCAACTTTAATAAAGCAAAGGTTTTACCGAAGAACGCGGTCAATCCCAAGTGGCGGAGAAATCAAAAAAACAGTTGCACAAAAGAAAAAATAGTACTACCAAGCCTTAAACGCAGTGGTTTTGTGTTCATAAAGGGTGCTTCAAAATGTTAGGAAAATTGAACACAAACCCCGAAGGGCTCAATCAGCCCAAAGAAAACACAAACACAAACTGATTAAACGAAGTGCCGCTGTTTTTTTGATGTGCTTGGATTGTGCTGAGCCGCCTTGCTGGATTGACAAAGCGCTTTGGGTACTTTGGCGCTCCAAAATGCGCTAGCATTCTTGAGCACAAATAAAAATAACATGATCTGCGAAAAACTACCATGCCCCGCGGCAAAGAGCGAAAAAAAATGACATTTGTGCCTTCTTAAGAGATCAAGGCCAGTTAATAGCAGGAAAGATGCTGAAATAAATTCAGCATGACGATCGCCTTAGGCATAAGGAACTAAAAACAAATTAGATTAAAAAAGATGTGTCCACACGATAGCTCCTCTGGCGGGGTGGCCAATATTTAATCATTTAACAAACCGTCATAAACTTAAAGCCTTGTCAATTAAAAGTTTAGACCAGCTAAAACCGTTTAACAAATTTTACTTAGTGTAATTTTTTAATTTTTTTTACCTTGTAAAATAGCTTGTAAATATCTGTAAATAAAATGTTTACATAATAGTGTATTTGCTACAATATGTAAAAAATTACGCTTCAAAACTAGTTTTTGTGGAAGATAAGTATTTACCTTTGCTGTACTAACTAACTTATTGTTATGAGCAAAAAGAAACTGCAAACGCCAGATTTAAGCTATTTAAATCTAGGCGGAAACATTGCTGTAAAGTACCAATTATCTCCAACGGAATTAATTGATGATGCCTTATTAAATAAAGAAGGTACGCTGGCTGCTTCAGGAGCGCTGGCGGTTGATACCGGCTGTTTTATAAGCTAACAAATTACCTTGAAGATAAGAAAATCTATGTCCGCGATTCTTCGGCCTGTGCCAACCCGGATTACGATATATCCATTCGGGTAATTACAGAAACTGCTTATCAGAATCTTTTTGCTCATCATTTGTTTATCCGCCCTGAAGAGGATCGTTTGGGGACCACACCAGAGTGGACCATCATTGCTGCGCCAGGTTTTTTGGCCGATCCGGCTATTGACGGAACCAGACAGGAAAACTTCTCCATCATCAATTTCACCAGGAAAATGATTTTGATCGGGGGAACTGGCTATACCGGCGAAATTAAAAAAGGAATTTTTTCTGTTTTAAACTTTATCCTGCCAGTATATAAGAATACGCTATCCATGCACTGTTCGGCCAATGTGGGCAAAAATGGCGATACCGCTATATTCTTCGGCTTGTCAGGGACTGGAAAAACCACCTTGTCTGCCGATCCCGAAAGAGGATTGATCGGTGATGATGAACATGGCTGGGGTAAAGATTCTGTATTTAATTTCGAAGGCGGTTGCTATGCAAAATGCGTAGACTTAACCGAAGAGAAAGAGCCTCAGATCTTTAAGGCGATCAAATTTGGCTCGTTGCTGGAGAATATTAATTTTTTTCCAGGTACAAAGGAGGTTGATTATAGCAATATCAGTAAAACGGAAAATACCCGCGTGGCTTACCCTATAGATTATATTGACAATGCGATTTTACCATCAATAGCGGCTGTTCCGAAAAATATCTTTTTCTTAACTGCAGATGCGTTTGGCGTATTGCCTCCAATTTCAAAATTGAATGTAGAACAAGCCATGTTCCACTTTATGAGCGGATATACAGCCAAGGTTGCAGGAACAGAAACAGGGGTGACAGAACCTCAGTTAACGTTTTCGGCTTGCTTTGGTAAAGCCTTCTTGCCATTGCACCCATCTAGATATGCCGCACTATTGGGCGAGAAGATGGAAAAACACCAGGTAAACGTATGGTTAGTAAATACGGGTTGGAGCGGTGGAGCTTACGGAGTAGGTAAAAGGATGAAATTAAGTTATACCAGAGCGATGATTACGGCAGCGTTAAATGGAGACTTGGATCATAATAAATATAAGCAACACCACGTATTTAAATTGATGATGCCGTTAAATTGTCCTGGGGTACCGGACGAAATTTTAGACCCCTCTAAAACATGGAGCAATCAGGAAGAATACTTTTTGAAAGCCTTCGAACTGTCGGATGCCTTTACAGAGAATTTCAAGCAGTTCGAACTGACAAAAGTACCAAAAAGCAGACACGAAGCGTTAAAATTATGTTAAATGCACTTTAAAATGCATTTTTTGAGCAAAAAATTTGCAATTCGATTTTTTTTTAGTTTTTATTGTGAAAGAATTGCCTCGGCTGGGGCAATTTTTTTGTTATACACCCTAGGTGATTTACCGAAACTAAATTCTAAGTAACGATTTAATTGCTTATTGATTTATTAATTTGTAATTTAAAATCAATTTATAAATTTGTTTTTCGCAACAATTTCGGATATGAAACGTTGAGTGTAGTACAAAAGAAAAAAACAGCTAAAAATTAAAAACAAGAACTAAAACTAAAATTTCAAAAAAAATGGCAAACGCACCAAAACCAACAACTGTTAAAAAAGAGAGCTCTTCTAGTGCTTCAAATGTATTTGCAACATTCGTTATTCCAATTTGTATTATCATTGGATTCTGTGTTTGGAGATTCGTATTCGGAGAAGGAAGTAACTTTATCGATGGTGACAGAGAAAAATTACCATTACCTGGTAACTATCTTGGAACAGCTTACAAAGGAGGTCCTATCGTAGCGATCTTAGTTGGATTACTATTAGTAGTAATTGTATTCTCTATCGAACGTTTCATCGTTATTGGTAAAGCAAGTGGAAAATCTAGCTTAGATACTTTCATTCGCAAAGTACAAGGTTTATTAAGCGCAGGTAACATCGAAGCAGCAAAAGCTGAGTGTGATAAACAAGAAGGTTCAGTTGCTAACGTAATTAAATCTGGCTTGAAAAAATACAGTGAAGTTGAAGCAGATACCAATATGGATGTTGAGCAATCAATCGTTGCAATCCAAAAAGAGGTTGAAGAAGCTACAGCTTTAGAAATGCCAATGTTAGAGCAAAACTTAACTGTAATTGCAACTTTGGTATCAATTGGTACATTAGTAGGTTTATTGGGTACAGTAACAGGTATGATCCGTGCATTCGCCGGTTTAGCAAACTCTGGTGCACCAGATCAGTCAGCATTAGCGGTAGGTATCTCTGAGGCGTTGATCAATACTGCAACAGGTATCTTGGTTTCTACTGTGGCAATTATCATGTATAACGTATTAACTTCTAAAATTGACAAGTTAACTTACGCTATCGATGAAGCTGGTTTCAGCATCGTTCAAACATACGCTAGTTCGCATAAATAAGAATTTTGAAAAAATTTTTACCGGCTTTATGGAAAACCGGAAAAAAGATCATCATTATTAAAACTAGTAAAAAATATTATGCCTAGAATTAAAGTTAAAAGAACAAGTACAGTAACAGATATGACCGCCATGTGTGATGTGGCGTCATTGTTACTTACTTTCTTCATCTTAACTGCTACAGCGAGGCAACCAGAACCACTAGCCGTTTCTACACCTTCATCTACATATGAGTTTAAGGTGCCGGTAGAAAACAATGCGATATTAACCATCGGGCAGGGTAAAGTTTTCTTCGAAGTAGCAGGTACAAAAGTGAGAGCGAAAACATTAGAACTAATGGGCGAACAGTATAAAATATCGTTCACTCCGTTAGAAATACAACGTTTCTCCAATATCGGGAGTTTCGGTGTACCGATCCAGAGTTTAAAATCTCTTATTGCCTTGAACGGTGCTGACCGTATGAAACCAGGGGTACAACCTGGCATACCTTCAGATTCGACTGACAATCAGTTAAATGATTGGGTGTTAAATGCCCGTCGAGCAACTAAGGAGCTTAATAATCAGGATATGCGCATCAGTATTAAAGGTGATGCTAAAGAAGAATATCCGGTAGTTAAAAAGATTATTGATGTACTTCAGAAACAAAGTGTAAACAAGTTTTTATTGGTTACCAACTCTGAAGCTAAAAAGAAATAAGAAATGGCAGAATTAAACACAGGCGGGAAGAAAGCCACCCCAAGGGTTGATATGACTCCGATGGTGGATCTAATGTTTCTTTTGGTAACATTCTTTATCTTAACAACAGTAATCTCTACGCCGCAAGCGATGGATATTGCAAAGCCAGATAAAAACGAAAAGTTACCTGAGAACAGATTGGAGCTGAAAGCAAGTAAAACAATGACTATTTTGTTGGGTAAAAGCAATAAGGTAGCATGGTATATGGGAGTAGCTGGCGAAAGCGCACCAACTATAGAATCTGGTTCACAAATCGAAGATGCTATTGTTAAAAATAGAAAAGCAGCTGATGCCTCAGGCGTTGCTGGAGACTTTGTTGTACTGGTAAAACCAACATCAGGTTCTACATTCCAAAACTTTGTAGACATCATGGATGAGTTGGAAATTCTTAAAGTTAAGGTTCGTCAGATCGACGATGATAACATCCTTGATAATGAGAAGCAGTTCATGAAAGAAAAAGGAATTTTATAATCAGTAAAACCAATAGTTATGTCGAAGTTAGATATATTCAGAAAAGAATGGCTTGAAGTGGTTTTTGCGGATAAAAACAAAACCTACGGTGCGTATCAGTTGCGTAAAAGCAATGGTGCCAACACCTCAAAAGCATTAATTATCGGCTCTATTATATTTATTGTGTTATTTTTCTCTCCTAAAATCTATAGCCTGATTAAAGGCTCAATGGATCATGAAGATGAGCAATTAAAAGCACAAGAAGTAATTTTAGCGCCACCACCACCAGTAGATCCTAAAACACCGCCACCACCACCGGTAGAGCCACCTCCACCAAAAGTTGACCAGGTGAAAATGCCACCTCCAATTGTAAAACCAGATATCGAGGTTCGTGATGAACCACCTACGGTTGAAAAATTGAAGGAAGCAGATCCAGGGCAGAGAGATATCAAAGGTGATCCAACAGCTGATATTGTTATCGCTGAACCAGTAGGTGAAGGACCAAAAAGAGAAGCTGCTGTTGCGGTTGATGATAATAAAGTTTACGACTTTGTTAGTATCGAGAAACAACCAGAATTCCCAGGAGGTATCTCTAAGTTTTATGGATACTTAAGTAAAGCAATAAAGTACCCTCCAATGGCACAAGAAAATAACGTTCAAGGTAAAGTATTTTTATCTTTCGTTGTTGAAAAAGATGGTAAATTAACTGATATCACAGTTACCCGTGGTTTGGGTAGCGGAACTGATGAAGAAGCCATCCGTGTATTGAAAGCTAGTCCACGTTGGAACCCAGGTATCCAGAATGGTAAGCCGGTAAGGGTAAAATACAACATCAACGTTAACTTTACATTGAACTAATAGTAGATGTTAAATTTTGATATTTTTAAGCAAAAATCGCCTAAACAGCGGTTTTTGCTCATTTTAGGCCTTGTCATGTTCGTTTTCTATGTGGTATTGGGCTTTGCATTTATATTTTACGAACCAATTGCCCTGCGATTAAGCACTATTCCGCAATGGGGGCGCATCGCAATCGGTATCTTCTTAATTATTTATGCATTTGTAAGACTTTTAAGCCTTGGAAGGCGCGACTAATCAGCTCAATGAAAAATTTCCTTTTAATATTTTGTGTACTAGCTTTACTTGTATCCTGCAAACGCAAAAATAAAGCCAATGCAGTTAAAGAAACCAGAACAAGCGGTACCTTAAAAATATTGGTTGATGAAAGTGTTGGACCGATTGTTCAGGATCAGATCGATATTTTTAGTTTGGATTATCCGGATGCAAAATTTCAGACAACGGTAAAACCTGAAGAAAAATTATTGCCTGCCTTTCTTAATGATAGTGTAAGGGTAATTGTTTTGCCAAGGTTATTAACCAAAGCAGAAGAAAAGTATTATAACCAGCGTAATATTAAAATCAACTCTTCGCGTTTTGCCATTGATGGTATTGCTTTAATTACCAATCAGGGCAATATCGATAGTACAATTAACGTTAAAGAGGTGATTGATATATTACAGGGGAAGAAGTCAGATAAAAAATTGGTCTTTGATAACGCTTATTCAAGTAC
>NZ_JBFTRT010000017.1:0-22598 GCF_056399685.1 Pedobacter sp. 01N416 | reverse complement strand
GTTTATCTATGGTACCTTGGTTTTTTTATAACCATGTCTCTTAGTATGCTTTTATTAATGAAAGTTACACAGACGATGCCTATTGGAACTGCCTATGCTGTTTGGACAGGTATTGGCGCTGTAGGTACAGTAGTGGTTGGCATTCTTGTGTTTAAAGATCCAGCTACTTTCTGGCGCCTCTTTTTCCTGAGTACGTTGGTGATATCCCTGATTGGACTTAAACTTGTAGCGGAATAGTTTGCAGCCTTATTTTACATCAGAGTTGGGCGTTTAAATTGTTTTTGTTGAGGCATTGTTCGATCTAATTCAGTGTTAACTGCATAATCTATATATTTTGGTTTATGATCAAGTCAGGGAAAATGCTGTCCGTGCCTCCTGGCGTACGCAAAGGCAGTACTGCCCAAGAGCCATTGTAGTGGGATACATTGAAGTGCGACATCCAATTGTATGTAATACTCCGTAGGTCACTTTGTATATCAGTAATGGGGGTATTCTGCTTTGTCTTTGAATAAATGACCATGGTACAGGTGAAAATAGTTTTTTATGACTACTAATTTAAGTCTAAAAATTAGACAAAATATACTTAAAAATAAGTATTTGTTATTCTTGTTTGGAGTTAATGAAATAATTAAATAAATTTACGTAGTCTAAATTACATCCTACTCTAATCATCATCCTAGTGAAAATAATCGTATTTTCTACTCATCTCTCGTGTATACCTGTACTAGATTATTTAGGTGCACAGGATTTATTAAAAGCTGTTGTTTCTACGGATAAGCTTAAAGATCATCATTTAGGTGTTGAGTACTTTTGTAACAATAATGATGTATCTTTTTTCAAAGTAAACAGACAAGATCTACTTACAGCTATTAAAAAGCTGTTTGTTGAAATACAGCCCGATGTAGTTTTGATGTTTGGTTTTTCTTACCGGATCCCAGCCAATCTTTATGAGTTTCCGCCACTTGGCTTTTTTAATGTACACTTTAGTATGTTGCCTGCTTATAAGGGGGCAGATCCGCTGTTTTGGCAAATGAAAAACGGCGAGACCAGTGGAGGGGTAAGTATCCATAAAGTTGATGCAGGTTTTGATACCGGCGCAGTAGTAATGCAGCAACCAGTACCTTTTATACCCGGCGAAACTTGGGGTATAGCCGATGGCAGACATGGTGCTGTGGCCCTTAATCTGATTGGTCAATTGATGGAGAAACTGAAAAGCGGAGAGCAGATTACAGCATTACCCGTAAATCAAAGTTTAGCAAGCTACTATCCGAGGGCTGCTGCTGCTGATGTGGCTATTGACTGGAACGTGCAAACTGCCGCACAGGTAGAGGCACAGGTTAATGCCAGTAATCCAGGCGCAGGCGGAGCTGTAACAACTTTTAAACAGCAATTGGTAAGGGTATTGGAAGTTTCGCCTGTTGAAGCCACTGGGGAAGCGGCATTTGGTGCTGGGACAATAGTACATGCAGATGCCAGCGGAATATATGTGCAATGTGCCGACCGCAAAATCTTGCGCATTAATATCATCAAACTCAATGAAGGCTTTGTAACCGGTGCTAAACTGGCGGCAATGGGTGTGCAGCGGGGAGAAAAGTTTGAAAACAATATGTTCGAATACCACGAAATATATAATTAATCTTTAACCATAAACCACATACTATGTTAGATTCAAATTACATCGGCGAAATCAGGATGTATGCAGGCACCTATGCACCATCATCCTGGAAATTCTGCGATGGCTCACTTCTTTCGATCAGTGAGAATGATACGCTTTTTGCACTCATTGGTACCACCTATGGTGGCGACGGACAAAGCACCTTTGCTATTCCAGACCTAAGGGGGCGTGTGCCTGTACATGTAGGTACTGGCCCTGGCTTATCACCTGTAATGATAGGTGAAAAAGCAGGCCAGGAATCGGTTACAATGACGGTAGGCCAGATGCCGGCGCACAACCATCTCTTAATGGCTCAACTGGCCGAAGGCAATGCCAATACGCCAGCCAATAACGCATTTGCAGATACAGGGTCAGCAGATCCAGACTTTGCTTTGGGAACCGTTACGCCGGATGTGGTGATGGGTAACCAATCGGTATCGCTTACAGGGAACAATACGCCCATTAGCATCAACCAACCATCATTGGCTATAAACTATATCATAGCGTTAGCGGGTATATTTCCAACACCGAGCTAACCGATTATCTTAAACCTTTAAAACTGAAAAAAAAATGGATTTTTATTTAGGAGATATCAGAATAGTATCGATAAATTTTGCGCCTAAAGGATGGGCACTCTGCAATGGGCAGATCTTGCCGATTCAAAGCAATCAAGCTTTGTTTTCTCTTTTGGGTATCACGTATGGCGGCAATGGAACCACTACATTTGGGCTACCAAACCTACAGGGGCGTGTATCAATAGGTTTTGGAACAAGCCCAGGTGGGGTAAGTTATACTCTTGGGCAAACTGGCGGAAACCAGAATGTTACTGTTTTACAATCTCAGTTGCCTGCGCATAACCATGCTTTTATGGCCAATAATACACCTGGTGCAACCAACGCGCCTGCTAATGCCTATTTCGCTGATTCCGTTGCACCAGATCTTGATTTTTCTAACGCTACACCCAACACCTCGATGGCTACAGGTGCACTGGGTTTAACGGGTGGCAACGGACCGCTACCTGTGCAACAGCCGTACCTGGGGCTTACTTTTATAATAGCCACAACTGGCATCTACCCAGCCAGAAACTAACCAAAGTATAAATCAAAAATAAAAGAAATGAACTTTATAGGAGAAATAAAATTAGTGGCAGAAAGTTATGCCCCCACTTCCTGGGCTTTTTGCCGCGGCCAGCTTTTGGCCATCAGGCAATATAGCGCACTATTTGCACTTATTGGTACCAATTATGGCGGTGATGGTGTAACCACCTTTGCATTGCCTAATTTACAGGGAATTGTACCGGTAGGGGCAGGTAACGGCCCAGGGTTAACACCCCTTCCACTAGGAACTGATTATGGCTCAGAAACTGTAACCCTTACCAGGGATAACTTACCCCCCCACACACACGCTGTTAAGGCAGTAAGTGCCAGCGGAACAGTTCCATCCCCATCAGGCAATTATTTTGCAAGTAAGGGAAGAGGCGATAATGATTATACCACAAATGCACCAAATGTGCCGATGAACCCAATGACAATAGGTGTTGCTGGCAATGGTTATCCAGTGCCTGTGATGCAGCCATATATGGCGCTTAACTACGTTATTGCATTAGAAGGGGTATTCCCATCAAGAGATTAACATAATTCTTTACCACAGCTTTGCTCAGAATCAAAGCTGTGGTTTCTACAAACCAAATGCAATGCCACCCGGTCGCCCATAGCTGTTTTTGATGCCTGCTGACATTAGGATTTATAAACTATTTGATATGAAAAAAGCTTTACGCGTTTTATTTTCTACCACCGTTCTTTTACTGCTCATTCTTGCAGCAAATGCCCAGATCCAGTTTCAGGATACCTTTGAACGAGATGCCGGCAATTTTGTTGTTACGATGAATGTAACCGGCAACGATGGGGCAGGGCATAACACCTATACGGGTAACGGTAGCGTTGCTGGGGGGACAACGGCCTATAAAATCCTCTTTACGGGAGGACGTTGGGAAATCCAGTTTTTTAACGGTGGTATATTTCAGACGGCATATTACAATACAACTAATACAACGCCTAATCCACCGGCAATAGGCAATGGGATATGGGTAGATGCTGGATCAGATCACTTACTTCTGCTGGCAGGCACAGTTGTAGGTTCATCCAATGATGCCACATTATCTGCCCTAACAATATCAGCGGGTACATTGACACCCGCGTTTGCCAGTGCTACAATAGCTTATACTGCAAGTGTAAGTAATGTAACGGCATCGATTAATGTAACAGCAACCAGAAACCAGGCCAATGCCACCATTAAAATCAATGGCAATACGGTAACAAGTGGCAGTGCCACGGCCGTAGCCTTAAGCGTGGGAGCGAATAGTATCGCCGTGCTGGTAACCGCGCAAGATGGTACCACAAAAACATATACCATTACTGTAACCAGGGCACAGCCTGTAACTGCAACACCAGTATCCGTAATACCTGCCAACGGAAGTTTACTGAATACACGAACACCTACGTATACTGGTACATCACCTGGTAATGCACTCATAAATATTTATGTAGATGGCTCATCTATTGGCACCACAACAGCATCAGCTGGTGGGAACTGGAGCTTAATCCAACCTACAAACCTTGTTGATGGCCCACATACCACATATGCTACAGCTCAGGTTAGTGGTAGCACGGTAAGTACAAACAGCAATACCAATAATTTTAATATAGATGCTACGCCCCCAACAGTGAGCATTACCAGTGGTACTGTTGCTTCTGGCGGTACAACCAGTACATCCATAATCCCATTTACCGTTACTTTTTCTCAGGCTGTAACCGGTTTTTCAATAGGTGAGATCACATCCACTAATGCATCGCTCAGTAGCTTTGCAGGTAGTGGAACAACATATACTTTTAATGCAGCACCAAATCTAAGTGGTATTGTTACCATCAATATAGCGGGCAATGTAGCACAGGATGCCGCCACAAACGGAAATACAGCAGCGCTACAATATGCTTTTACCTATACAGCACCAGTAACAGTGCCAACCGTATCAACTGATGCGGTGACCGGTATTACCACTACTTCAGCTGTAATGGGCGGAAATGTTACGGCAGCAGGTGGATCGGCGGTRACTGAGCGTGGGATTGTTTATGCAATCGGACATATCCCCACAATTGCAGATACCAAAGTGTTAACAGGCAGTGGCACGGGCACTTTTTCAGGAACCATAAACGGCTTGGCATCTTCTACATTATATCATGTAAGAGCCTATGCTACCAACAGTAGCGGAACGAGCTATGGAACAGATCAACCATTTACTACATCTACGGCAGCAGGTACAATTTTTGCCCCTGCCAGCTTCCCCGCAGGATTAAGCACTACTTATGGCACAGCATCTGCTTCAACAAGGGTCACTGTATCCGGCATTGGCTTATCAGCGGGAATCACGGTCACTCCATCATCAACTGCCAATTTTGAGGTGAGTACGGACGGTACGACTTTCGGTCCTTCTGCTRTCATTGGTACTTCGGGCACGATATTGGGTGATGCGTACGTAAGACTTAAAGCAAATGCACCGGCCGGTACAAATATTACCGGGAATGTGACATTAACAAGTACAAATGCAAATAGCCTGACAATAAATATTCCATCAAGTACAGTGTCGAAAGCAACATTAACTTATACTTCAAGTGGGATAGGAAAAATTTATGGGGCAGGTGTTCCGGTTTTAACAGGAACAGTAACAGGCTTTGTGAATTCGGAAACCATAGCAACTGCAACAACTGGCACTATTAATTGGTCTACCTCGGCTACAATAAGTAGTGCTGTGGGTTCTTATAATGTGAATGGTGGAGGACTAAGTGCAGTAAACTATAATTTTGTACAGGCTGCAGCTAATGCATCAGCTTTAACGGTTACACCAAGACCATTAACTGTATCAGCAACTGGGAATAATAAAGTTTACGATGGTACTACAACGGCCACGGTAACCTTGAGCGATGACCGTGTAGCAGGTGATGTATTTACCGAAAGCTACGCTAGCGCCTCATTTGCTACAGCAACGGTTGGTACGGGTAAACCTGTTAGTGTGTCAGGCATTGCCATTTCCGGCGGTGCATCGGGTAATTATACTTTGGGCAATACAACCGCATCAACAACAGCAAATATTACTGTCAAAACGATTACGATAACTCCGGATGTAAATTCAAAAACTTACGGAAATGTAAACCCTACACTGACCTTTACCGCTACACCAGCTTTAGCTACCGGAGATAACTTTAGCGGCTCGCTTACCCGTGCAGCGGGAGAGAATATTGGTACTTATGCCATTACCCAGGGTACACTTTCGGCCGGGAGTAATTATGCGATAACTTTTACCGCCGGTACAAATTTTACAATCAATAAAAGAGCAATTACGGTTACAGCTACTGCACAATCTAAAGGATACGGCAGTGTCGATCCCTTCCTGACCTTTACACTTGGCGGATCGGGTCTGGCCTTTGCCGATACCTTCAGCGGCAGTTTATCGCGCGCGCCGGGAGAAAATGTGGGCAGCTATGCCATCGCCCAGGGTACCCTTGCACTAAGCACTAATTATGCAATCACTTTTACCCCTGGTATAACCTTTGCTATTAATCCAAGAGCGGTTACCGTTACTGCTAATGCCGGACAGTCAAAAACATATGGTAATGTTGATCCTTTCTTCACCTTTACGGTTGGCGGATCAGGTCTGGCCTTTGCCGATACCTTTAGTGGAAGCTTAAGCAGACTGCCAGGTGAAAATGTTGGCGATTATACAATCACCCAGGGAACACTTGCATTGAGCAGCAACTATGCCTTAAGTTATGTTGATGCAGATTTTACCATCAGCAAGAAAACGATAACGGTAACCGCGGTAGCAAAAAGCAAAACCTATGGTGATGCCGATCCTGTGTTAACTTACACATTTAATCCAGCCTTGGTTGGCACTGATACCTTTAACGGAAGCCTTAGCAGATTGCCTGGTGAAAACCTTGGCACCTATGCCATTAGCCAGGGTACACTTGCACTGAATGGGAATTATACCCTGAGTTATACCGGAGCCAATCTCAGCATTGGCAAAAGAATAGTAACGGTAACCGCTGTAGCGAAAAGCAAAGCCTATGGTGATGCAGATCCAGCCTTAACTTATACTTTCAGTCCGGCGTTAGCAGGCACTGATACGTTTACAGGAGCACTGACCAGGTTGCCCGGTGAAAATGTTGGAACCTATGCAATTGCACAGGCTACACTTGCATTGAACAGCAATTATACCTTAAATTATGTGGGCGCAGATCTCACTATTGGCAAAAAGATAATAACGGTAACAGCCGCGGCGAAGAGTAAAATCCAGGGTGATGCCGATCCTGCACTGACCTATACTTTTGCGCCTGCATTGGTAACAGGTGATAGTTTCAGCGGAAACCTGAGCAGGGCTGTTGGTGAAACGGCAGGTACCTATGCCATTACCCAGGGCACACTGGCATTGAACGCTAACTATACCTTAACTTATATTGGGGCTGATCTGACCATTTCCTCAAAAACTGTAATAACGGTAACCGCAATAGCAAAAAGCAAAACCTATGGTGATGCTGATCCGGTGTTGACCTATACTTTCAGTCCTGCACTGCAGTCGGGCGATAGCTTCAGCGGAAACCTGAACAGGTTGCCGGGAGAGAATATCGGCACCTATGCAATCAGCCAGGGTACACTTGCATTGAACAGCAATTATACCTTAAATTATGTGGGTGCTGATCTTACTATTGGCAAGAAAACAATAACGGTGACAGCAGCAGCGAAAAACAAAACCTATGGTGATGCGGATCCTGCATTAACCTATGCTTTTGCTCCAGCACTGGTAACAAGTGACAACTTTACGGGATCCTTAAGCAGAACAGTTGGTGAAAATACCGGTACTTATGCGATCAATCAGGGTACACTTGCATTGAACAGCAATTATACCTTAAATTATGTGGGTGCTGATCTTACTATTGGTAAGAAAACAGTTACGGTTACAGCAGCAGCGAAAAACAAAACCTATGGTGATGTGGATCCTGCATTAACCTATGCTTTTGCTCCGGCACTGGTAACAGGTGACAACTTTACGGGATCCTTAAGCAGAGCAGTTGGTGAGAATATCGGTACTTATGCGATCAATCAGGGTACATTAGCTTTAAACGCTAACTATACTTTAACCTACGTTGGTGCTGATCTGACTATTGGTAAGAAATCAGTTACGGTTACAGCAGCAGCAAAAAGCAAGGCCTATGGGGATGCCGATCCGGCGTTAACTTACACTTTCGCCCCAGCATTGGCAACGGGCGACAGCTTTAGCGGGTCACTTAGCCGCTCGGCAGGTGAAAACGTGGGCACATACTCCATCAACCAGGGCAGCCTGGCTTTAAATGCAAATTATAGCTTGAACTATACAGGAGCTGATTTTGTGATCGCCAAGAAGATCATTACGGTAACTGCATCCGCCAAAAGCAAAGCTTATGGTGATGCCGATCCGGCACTGACCTATACTTTCATCCCGGCTCTGGTAGGTACTGATACTTTTACGGGAGCATTGGGCAGATTGCCGGGTGAAAATATTGGAACCTATGCCATTAACCAGGGTACACTTACACTGAACAGCAATTATACCTTAAATTATGTGGGCGCAAATCTCACTGTTGGCAAAAAAACAATAACGGTCACAGCAGCGGCGAAGAGTAAAATCCAGGGTGCTGCCGATCCGGTGCTGACCTATACTTTTGCCCCGGCTTTGGTAACAGGCGATAGCTTTACGGGATCCTTGAGCAGGGCAGCTGGTGAAACCGCGGGTACATATACCATTACCCAGGGTACACTGGCATTGAACGGAAACTATATCCTGACTTACATAGGAGCCAATCTGACCATTGAAGCGAAAACCGTAATAACAGTAACCGCGGTAGCGAAAAGCAAAACCTATGGTGATGCAGATCCGGCATTAACCTATACTTTTGCTCCGGCACTACAGGCTGGCGATAGCTTTAGCGGAAGCCTGGACAGGTTGCCGGGAGAGCATACCGGTACCTATGCAATTGGCCAGGGTACACTTGCCCTTGACGGGAAGTATATCATAACTTATGTTGGTGCTGATCTGACCATTGGTAAAAAAACAATAACGGTCACAGCGGTAGCGAAAAACAAAACCTATGGTGATGCTGATCCGACATTGACCTATACTTTCTCTCCTGTATTGCAAACAGGTGATAGTTTTACGGGATCCTTAAGCAGGGCGGTTGGTGAGAATATTGGTACTTATCCCATCAATCAAGGTACACTTGCACTGAACAGCAATTATACCTTAAATTATGTGGGCTCAAACCTCACTATTGGCAAAAAGACAATAACGGTAACTGCGGCAGCTAAAAGCAAAAATTATGGTGATGCTGATCCGGCGTTGGCCTATACTTTTGCCCCGGCATTAGTAACAGGCGACAGCTTTAGTGGATCACTTAGCCGAGTAGCAGGCGAAAATGCGGGCACTTATCCGATCAATCAGGGCAGCCTGGCTTTAAATGCAAATTATACCCTGAACTATACAGGAGCAAATTTGGTAATTGCTAAGAAAACCATTATGGTAACCGCTGCCGCTAAGAATAAAAGCTATGGTGATGCCGATCCGGCGTTGACCTATACTTTCGCCCCGGTATTGGTAATAGGCGACAGCTTTAGCGGATCACTTAGCCGTGTGGCAGGCGAAAATGTGGGCACCTATCCGATCAACCAGGGCAGCCTGGCTTTAAATGCAAATTACATCTTGACTTATACGGGAGCCGATCTGACCATCGGAAAGAAAACCATTACGGTAACAGCCGCTGTCAAGAGCAAAACTTACGGAGATACCGATCCAGCGCTGACCTATACTTTTGCCCCGACATTAGGAACTGGCGACAGCTTTAGTGGATCACTTAGCCGTGCGGCTGGCGAAAATGTAGGCGTATATGCTATTGCCAGTAGTACCTTGAGCGCGGGTGCTAATTACACTATAGATTTTAAAACAGCTGACCTGACGATTAATAAAGCGGTGCTAAGCATAACTGCAGATGCAAAGCAGATGTGCCAGGGAGCCGATCTGCCAGCATTTACTTTGAGCTACAACGGTTTTAAATTTTCTGACAATGCAAACAGTTTAACCACAAAGCCATCGGTAAACAGCACCGGAAGCAGGTCTTCTGCGGCTGGAGATTATGTGCTTTCGCCGGTTGGCGGCGTATCTGCCAATTATACTTTTAATTATATCAACGGTGTGTTCAAGATCAATCCCCTTCCCCTTATCACTATCAATAGTGATAAGGGAACCAGTATCAGCAGGGGAGAAACTGCTATCCTTACCGCAACAGGGGCTACAAGTTATGTATGGGCGACTGCCAGCGGCATCTTAAGCGGTCAAAATGCTGCTAGTCTTACTGTTAGGCCAAAAGAAACCACCACCTATACCGTTACGGCTACAAACAGCAGCGGATGCAGCCAGAGCCAGGCCATTACCCTGACTGTGGCCGAGAATCTTTCAAAAATCAAGGCGAACAACATTCTTACCCCAAATAATGATGGCTTTAACGATAAGTGGGTAATCGAGAATATCGACTACTATCCGAACAATGAAGTTAAGGTATTTGATAAGGCCGGAAGGATCATTTATAGTAAAAAGGCATACGATAACAGCTGGGACGGAACAGTCAACGGAACGGCACTTTCAGAGGGTACCTATTATTATATTGTTGATTTCGGTACAGATAAGATGAGGGTAAAGGGTTTTATCACACTGGTAAGGGAAAATTAGTTAAATTAAAGAGAAGATCAAATGAAGACTTTATATAAATTATTGATGTTACTGGCCGTATGGATACCTGCAGCCAGTGTTCATGCGCAGCTGAATCCGCTTTCCTCACAATATTATACCAACCGTTATGTAATCAATCCCGCATTTGCAGGTGCGAACAATGGCCTGCGCATAAACGGGGCCTACCGTAAACTTTGGGATAACGTTCCGGGCGCTCCCGTAACGCAGAATCTCACCGCAGACTATGGTTTCGATAAAGTTGGTATAGGACTGAACATGAGCAATGAAAGTGCGGGGCTACAGCGGCAGACCCGCATAGTAGGTAGTTATGCCTACCACCTGCCTTTAAACGCAAACAACCAGCAGCTTCATTTTGGCCTGTCTGTAGGTTTCATGAACCAGCGTCTTGAAAACGCAGATATTTATGGCAATCCGAACGACCCGATGGTTGGGCTTTACAATGACCGGAAAACCTATCTTGATGGGGATTTCGGTATTGCCTATACTTCAGATAAACTGAGCATCGAGGGATCGCTGCCCAACCTGAAAAGCTTTTTCAAAAAAGATGTGATCAAGCTGGCCGATGTGGCCACTTTTTATACGGCCATAAGTTATAAGATTACGCTGAGCGAAGGAATGGAGGGGATAGCGCTTGAACCAAAAGTAGCCTACCGCGGGGTGAAAGGCTTCGATAATATCTTTGATCTGAGTGCACAGGCCTGGATTGCAAACAAACAGGTGTTTCTGATGGGGGTATACCATAGCAGTGAAAATGCCACATTTGGCATTGGTGTCGACTTTAAAAGAAAATACCTGATCAGTGGGATGTACACCACACAGACCTCGGCTTTAAGTGCCTATACCAACGGCAGTTTTGAGCTGAATCTCAGGTTAAGCGTACTGTAAGGTTTTGGCGGAAGGAAAATCTTGGATATTTGAAGGCATGAAGGAAATGGTCGTATCAATGCCCTTATAATACCTGGTGAACAGATTGACAACCATGATGTTAATAAAATCTATATATGGAACAAGGTAAAGTTAAAATGTATAATGGCGAAAAGGGTTTTGGCTTCATCACGCCGGATGCGAACCAAGAGGACATTTTTGTGCACGTGACTGGACTATTGGTTCGTGACCTCAAGGCGGGTGACATTGTGGAGTATGAAACCGAGCAGGGCAAAAAAGGGTTAGTAGCGATCAATGTCAAGAAAATATAACCTGCTAACACTTCTTGAAGCGTTAACATAAACCTCTCTATTTTTACATGGAAGCGTCTTTGTAATGATCAGTTACCTCGTTTTGCAAGTAAATATGCTATCACTTAACTTTTAGAATGTAACCCAGGCCATACACGTTTTCTATACTGACTTGTTCTGAGGCCTTAAAGAGCCGCCTTAGCCTTGAAATAAAAACTTCAAGGCTTTTTCCATTAAAGTAATCGTCGTTTCCCCATAACGCCAATAAAATATCTTTCTTTTTAACTACCTGATTAATATTGCCAGCCAAATGGTCTAATACTTCCGATTCCCTAACGGTTAAGGAAACTTCTTTGCTGTCGGGCATCCGCAGAAACAGCTGATCCTTTTGGTACCTGATATCACCTATGTTGATAAATCCTGAACTGGATGGGAACTGCACGTTTGGAGTGCTGGAAAACTTATTAATGATATTTCCTATCCTAAGTACCAGCTCTTCAATTTCGAATGGCTTTGAAATATAATCTATTGCACCAATTTTGAGGCCGCGAAGACGGTCCTGTTTTTCGTTATGTGCCGTTAGAAAGAAAAAAGGTTGATTGGAGTTGATTATCACCATCTCTGTGGCCAGGTCAAAGCCGTTCATATCTGGTAGCTGTACATCCACAATAACCAATTTGTTATCAAGCTGGTTTGCGCTATAATACGCCAATGCTTCTGAAGCAGTTTTAAACCATAGGACACTGAATCCCCTCAATTTCAGGTATTCTGAAATTACATTGCCCAGGTCTATTTCATCTTCAATTATTACGATATCATAACTCATAAAATTCTTTGATTAATGATTTGTACTAATTAGGGTCTGCTCCGCAGGGATATGAATCAAAAATTCGGTCCCTTTTCCCAATGTTGTTCTTACGCTGATTTCCCAGCCATGAATATCAATGCACTGTTTAACGTAATATAAGCCCAGCCCCAGGCCCGAAACGGTATTATCTTTGCCTGCACGGAAGAACTTATCGAATATTTTTTCTTTCATTGTGTCTTCAATTCCTTTTCCGTTATCTTTAATATGGATGGTATATCCACCATTATGCTCGGTAATAAAGAGCACAGTCATTTTTATATCGCTATGATTGTGCTTAAAGGAGTTGTCGAGGATGTTTTGTAACATGGTGGTAAATACGAAAGGATCAACCATGATCATTATTTCCGAACCATGAGGATCAAAAGTAAGGTCATTTGGTTCTTGAACTTTTATTTTATAATCATTAACTAAAGTAAGAATTGCATAATTAAGATCTGTTTCCTCCAGGTTAATGTTGCTGTTGATTTCGGAAATTTCCAGCATCTGGTTAATGTGAGAGTGAAGCCGCCGTGCCTGTCTCTCTACAATATTTACAAGTGCATTTACGCGTGCCCTGTCATTGAGCACCTCATCTTCGTGCAGGCTTTTGCTTGCCACTAAAATAGTAGTAATAGGGGTGTTAAATTCATGTTTAATACTGTTTAGGAAATCAGATTTAACATCTGTTTCTTTTTTCTGGCGCATCCAGCTGATATAGGTGTAATAATTAATGCCTACAATAATAATGATGCAAAGCGCAACCAATAAAAATGTTGGCAGCATTTGATAGGCTACTTTTAAGGTGCGGCCGGGAGGATCGACAAAAAGATTAAAGGTAACTCTGTAATCGTACACCAGTTTGCCACTAACAGAGAGGTTGGTTACCCTGTTCTGAACGTTCGGATCAGTCAATGTGCCATCAATGATGACTCCAAACGGTGTTTTTTGGTCTGCTTTGAACAACGTATCAGTACTGGTGTCAAATATGGGGATGTTGCCGATATTGGTATCGAAGTTAATCTCAATTGACTGGAAAGTGAGCAGATACTGCAGATTGGAATCTAACCCGTTCCTTTTAACGATCGAGCGGAAAACACTGTCCATAGTGCTTTCTTTTCGCAGGTCTTTTAATAGTGTATTACTAATGCTTTGTGAGCGTTTAACAAATTCTTTCTTATTGCTTAAGTATGCTTGTTTGAGCGCGGGCATATTTCTCGAGAGGATCGAATCGATAATCTTTCCGCCGCCCTTATATACTTTGTCTTCGGATATACTGCGTCCATATTCGTCGTTAATCAGCGTTTTTTCTTTTAAACTATAGTCCCTGTCTCTCAGAACGTAAGAATTATAGGTTAACCTGAGCTGTACCAGAAGCAATATCAGAAAGCTGATCAATACTACTGCCTTATATATACGATCTTTCATTTTATCCTTTAAAAATAGCCGTATTATTTCATAAATACCATAACGTTAAGCTTTTGTTAGGTTTCTGTTACGTTTTCGTTCGACAAATTCTTTCAATGTCGGGTGTAGCTTTGAATAATGGAAAGCAGTATGCAATAAAAACCATATTAATGTTGATCGAATTGAGGTTAGTAAACGTCTGTAATCCAGTAAATCTTTCAAATAAATAACACAAATCACATAACCAAAAAAAGAGAAATGACCTTTAAAAGGATTTTATCATTATTGCTTATCGTTTCGGGAACGATAGCTATTTATCCGGCAATGGCCCAGCAAAAATCGGCCAATAAACCACTGCCCGAACTTCAACAGGATTTTGTCGACCTTGGGTTGGGCATGTTTATCCATTACGGGATGCCAACTTTTATGGATCAGGACTGGTCTGATCCTGATGCCGACCTTTCATTGTTCCAATCGCCAAAACTAGATGCAGACCAATGGGCAAAAGCCGCAAAATCTGCTAACATGACCTATGGTTGCCTTACCACTAAACACCATAGCGGTTTCCCGATCTGGAATACCAAAACGACAGCGTATAACGTAATGAATACGCCTTTAAAACGCGATGTAGTTAAGGAATATGCAGATGCTTTCCGCAAAAACGGATTAAAGGTAATGTTGTATTATTCCATATTGGATACCCACCATGGCATCCGCCCAAACCAGATTACTCCAGCCCACGTTAAGATGATCAAAGATCAGATTACCGAACTGCTCACCAATTATGGCGAGATCACAGCGTTGATTATTGATGGATGGGACGCCCCATGGTCGAGGATTTCTTATGATCAGGTACCTTTTGAAGATATCTATTACCTGATTAAGTCATTACAGCCAAACTGTTTGGTGATGGATTTAAATGCGGCAAAATATCCTACACAGGCGCTATTTTATACCGATATTAAATCTTACGAACAAGGCGCAGGGCAGTTTATTTCTAAAGAAAACAACAAACTTCCGGCACTTGCCTGTCTTCCGTTGCAGGCCAACTGGTTCTGGAAAACTTCTTTCCCTACCACTCCGGTAAAAAACGTACCTGAATTGGTGAACAAATTCATCATTCCCTACAACGGCGCCTATTGCAATTTTATTCTCAATGTAGCGCCAGGTAAAAACGGTTTGATAGATGATAACGCTTTGGCAGCACTTAAAGAAATGGGCCAGATATATAAAAAATCTACAGATCTTCCACGTATTCCTGCGCACGCTGCACCGATTATTTCGAGCAACATCGCCAAGCACATCAAAAGCAACARCAGCTGGAGTGATGATATGAATATTATGGATTTTGCCAATGATGATGATTTCGGTTCGAGCTGGTCGTCCAATCACACCGTAAAATCGCCATGGTATGAGCTGAATTTCGATAAAGCTGTTCCCTGTAATATGGTGGTACTAACCGCGGGCAATAACAGAAAAGCTACCTACAGTTTACAATACTATGCAAATGGTAAATGGAATGCTTTAGCTGCAAAAAATGAGGGAGAGAAAAAGGCGAGTATTTTTAGATTCGAGCGTATCTGGTGCGAAAAAATAAAGGTAACCATCACAGACTTTGATAGCCCGCCCGCTATTGCTGAACTAGGGGTGTTTAACGAAAGAAAATAAGATGTGTTAGCCGGATCATTTTTGGCCCGGCTAATTTATTAACCGCTCTTGTTTGACAGATACAGATGGAAATTGACTACTCCAGGTGATATCGACAAACATTTTTTGAAATAACCTAACATAAAAACCAACCAAACTTTATGAACCAAAATTTTACTATTAAGGTAAGGCATTTGCCAGATCTGGGTAACCCCTGAGGCTGTTCGCAGTATTTAGTGCCTGTTTATTGCTTTTGGGCAGTCCCACTTATGCGCAACAGCGCGCAACAATCAAAATTACAGGTAATCTATTTTTCATTTTAAGTTGCCCATAGATCTTTCCATTCCGCGATGCGCCAGTCGGGGAGGACCGACTATTCAGAAAGTATATAAATGATAGCTTGTCGAATGCCCTATTTATAAAATTACAGGCATTTCGACAAGCTTAATGTGACAGATTTATAAATACTTTACGATTTAATAAAGGCTAAAATATCCTTGTTAATTGTTTCTGCCTCTGTTGTAGGCATACCATGAGGGAAACCTGGGTAAGAGATCAGTTTTCCGTTTGGCAACAATTTTGCCGCTCTTGGTGCCTGGTTGAAAGGAACAATCTGGTCGTCTTCTCCATGCAGCACCAATACCGGAATTTCCACACTTTTTAAGTCTTCAGTAAAATCTGACTCCGAAAATGCTTTAATCCCTTCATAATGTGCCAATACAGACCCCATCATGCCTTGGCGCCACCAGTTGTGTTTTATTCCTTCCTGAACGGTTTTACCATCACGGTTCCAGCCGTAAAATGCTACCGGGAAATCGTAAAAATATTGGGCTCTGGTAAAACCTGTACCCTGACGGATTTCGTCAAATATCGCCAATGGCACACCTTCCGGATTGCTTTCGTTTTGGATCATAATCGGCGTTACTGCACTGATCAAAACTGCTTTTGCAACGCGGCCTTTTCTATGTTTCGCAACGTAACGGATTACTTCACCACCACCTGTTGAGTGGCCAATGTGGGGTAATCACTAAAGTGTATGTTAAGTTTCGTGCATACTGGTACTTTTGAACTTCATAATCACAAAAAGAAAGAAAATTAAGCAGTTAGAAAAGAAAATTGAAAAACTAAGTTCGCAGTTTGCTGAATACCTGATTTTTGAGTCCGAAGAATCATCTGAAAGCTTTACATATTTAAATGCTCAAGGTTTGCTGGTCATGAGAAAGCAGCGGAAGGAGTTTGAGGATTTTATGCAGTAAAGGGATAGGAAGAGGTGAGGATGGCTGTTGAAAATCAGGTAGATGATTAGGTCTGATATTCTGTTGCTGACCGTTAATCATTGTCAAAATGAGTTTCGTTAACCCAGGCTTTAATCAGATTTATTCAAGCATAATAATTCTAGAGATGGTTATACTATTTGACTTCGTTAATGTTTCTGACAATTACCCCGGGCATCTTTTCGAAAATGTCCTGCATATATTTACGATGGTTTGCTCCGGCAATTACAACAACTCGCTTAACCCCTTTCTCTTTTGAACGGTTCAGTACATTGTTGCACATGCCCTCATTTCTCATCAGCCACCAATGTATCTTGGAAAGCATTTCTTCTTTAGGGAAGTTCTTCATATCATACAGCTCCGGCAGATAGAAATCCCCGGATGCGGAAATTCCCGACGCTTCAGCTGTGTTCAGCCATTCGGTTACCTGAGTAGAAGACTTCTCAATTTTATCATATCGCTCGAAACCTGTATTTATTTTAGCCAGTTTTTCCTTCAGCTCTCGCTGAAAGGTGGCGGAAGTATCCTTTCTGAATATATTGAATTTTTCGTCGCTCGCAGACCAGGATGCATTCCAATTCAGGTCATAGTCCTGGCAATCCATGGGCAGTAATTCCTTGATGCCGATTTTTCGCATCATCGGGAATGCGATCAATGCGTATTCGGAGGTTTTCAATCTTCTCATGCTTCGTCCGGTGGTATCCAATTCCGGACTCAGCAATTGATTGACATAAGCTTGCAGCTGATCGTCCGGGGATTGTTTAAGCTGGTCGAAAACCTGCCTTCTTACACCAATAGTCCATAATATGCTGTTCATCTTCCTTACTCAGAAATTCTCCGAAAAATGCTGTTGGCTTAAATTGTTGAATTTTGCGATAAATGTCTGAAAAATCCTGCTTTTGGTAATTGCTGTAGTTATGAGAAACACCGATTAAAAGGATTTCCAGTTCTTGAGCAGATGCCTTAAAGGAAACGATAATAAGTAAGATAAAAATGAATTTCATAGCTATGGTTTCGTTGTGTGCTTAAAATTAATATGTTTTACGCATTGATTTCCAATTGGAAAAATAATATTATAATTTGATTTTTCAACATTTCACTAAAGATTGCTTTTTCTAACGGTTTTGACTAGAATTTAGTTAGCGATAGTCGTCGGCATATAAACAACATACCATTATATTTATGGTGTTGGTAGGCATTAATGTTTATAATATTTTGGCTGTTAACTCAGAAACAATATTGGAAAAATTGTGGCCTAGTGATTAAATAAGCTGTATTATGGAAGATTACCAAAAAATGGCCACTGTTTTTGAGGCAAAGGGCCACTACATTTCAACATAAGGTGCGCGCTGATCACTCCCTTAAAGTTGTTTTTGGCGGATTTTAAGCGCTTTTACGGTCTACTTTATCTGTTTGGGCTCATCTTCATTCAATAGTGTTTTTTAGCAGTAAGCTAAACCGTGAGATACGCATATGCAACATGCTCAAACGCAATATGGGGTCCAGGCGCTGAAAGCTGCCATGAAAAATGTAATACGTAGCATCTATTAGCTTGGATAGTGGTGCACTGTCTCAGTAATAAGACCCATTTTCTCCATAAAACAACCTATTTTCGGGAAAAAGATGATAGAATCCCATCAAAAAAAAAATTAAAGCCCTATCTTTAAAACCCAAACAGAAACTAGTCGTAATGTACAAGTGCATAATTGTAGATGATGAGCCGCATGCGGTAGCGGGATTGAAGCGGTATATCGACTCGGTTCCCCAGCTGCAATTGGTCAAAAGTTACACCGATCCGCTCAAAGCGCTTATCGAAATCACTGCGGATGAGCCTGTGGATCTGATCCTGATGGATGTGGACATGCCAGGTATTACCGGAATTGAGCTGGCAAAGGAGGTGAGGCAGAAGACTGATAAACTGATCTTTACCACTGCGCACCGTCAGTACGCTTTTGATGCCTACGAGGTTGCGGCGGATGCATTTTTATTGAAACCCTATTCCCTTGGAAAGTTCATTGTTATCTTTAATAAGCTCTTTCCGCAGAAAACCGGCGATGGCGGTGTGACGGCTGCCGATGATTTTATGTTTATCAAAAGCAAGGAAGAAAATCTAAGGCTGATCAAGGTGAATTACAGTGACATTGTTGCAGTGGAAAGCAAAATGAACTATGTGCAGGTACACACCAGGGACAAGAGTTTTCTGACTTATAGCACGCTGGGTGAAATAGCCAAGAAATTGCTACCTAGAGAGGGTTTTCTGCAGTTCCAGAGAAGTTTTATCATTGCGCAGAATTATATCGAATATATTGAGGGGAATACCATCAAGATGGTGACTGGGACAAAGATCACGGTAGGGGACCACTACAAGAAGTATTTTAATGAGTTTGTTGACGATAAGCTCTTCAGGGCGAAGCGTAAAGGTTGAGCGGAGGCCCTGAAGAGTTGCCGTTTATTGGAAGATCACTCCAGAGCCCGTTGCTGTTGTGGTCAGGGTCACTGTAGTAGTATCCGTTGGATTGCTGCCAAAGTTTCTGGGCTGATTTTTAGTTGATCTGAATACAAATACGGTTCTTGTTTTTAGGGTGTTTTTTGGCTGTTTCATAATGTTTTTTTATGAAAACTAGCTCCCTTGGACAGGCCCCGAAAAGGACTGGGATAGTACCTGTACTATCCTACTTATAAAGGAAAATACACATGAAAAAAACTATTTCAACAGGGTTTAAGCCGTACTGGGTACATGTCCTGGTCTGGTCTCTATTTATCTGTTATGAGGTTGTGGCGGTCGGCCTGATGGTGGGGGCTTTTGGGCATCCTGTGAATTATATTTCCCATTACCTGATTACCATCGGGGTATTTTATCTGTCTGCGCTTTTAGTTCTGCCTTTTGCTTTTAAGCTTAAAGCGCATGCGTTCTGGCGCGCGCTGCTCGGTGTGGCCCTGCTTTTTCTAATCTTTCTTTTGGCCAATTATTATATGGATCTGTTGATGATCCATTGGCATTTTGCCAACCGCTCGGAGGATTTTTCGCTTACGTGGGGTTATAGTTCCAAAATTCTTTACCGCTGGATTTATGTGTTCGGTTTTTCGGCGGCCTATTTTTTCCTTAAAAACTATCTGATGGAACGCGCCAAGACTGAAGAGATGGAAAAACAGCGGCTGGAAAAGGTGATCGAGGAGGAACGGATAAAGCGGGCACTTTCAAAGGCACAGAACGATTTTTTAAAGGCACAGATCAATCCGCATTTTCTTTTCAATACGCTGGATTTTATCTATCATAGTATCGCAGAGCTCTCCCAGGAGGCTTCTCAGGCGGTGATGACCCTTTCTGAGATGATGCGTTATGCAGTGGATTCGGGTGATCTTGATGATACGGTATCGCTTGGTGAGGAGATTGAGCAGGTAGAAAAACTGATCTATCTTTACCAGCTCAGAAAAAACATGGAGCTTAAGGTAATGAGCTATTTTTCTGATCAGGCAATGGAACTGCGTTTTATCCCGCTGGTGCTGCTGACACTGGTCGAAAATATATTCAAGCACGGTGATGTTGGCCATGCCCTCCACGAAATTCGCATTACTGCCATTGTGGAAGATGGTAAGCTGGTTATCGAAACTTCAAATGCGGTAAACCTTAGCGCTGGTGCGGCCAGCACAAATGCCGGACTGAAAAATATCCGCCAGCGCCTCCGTTTCGCTTATGGCGGCGATATAGCGTTTTATTTTGCAAGGGAAGGAGAGCTTTTCGTTAGGGTGGAAAACCTGTTTGCTGCGTTATTCCGCAACGTTTGTAAGGCACGTCATTTGCGTGATGAATTTGATTTTTTCTGGAAGAACTCTCCTTCTGAGAGAGGTAGCGTGGGTATGGCCTATTATATCCGCCATAGTGCACTGCTCCAGTGTTTTGACTCTCTGCTTTTTCTGCTCAGTTCCAGGCAGGTCTGGAATACGGGGGGCTGGGTGCCTATGCGGCGAGTCAGGGCGTTGAAGGGCCTTTGTTGCCGCTTACCACAGGCGATCAGATCGAAAAGCTCAATGATTTGCTCATTGAGCACGAAAACAACATTAAGGATATATTCAGTCTGCATCAGGATCCGGTGGCCATGGGCTTTTTGGAGCATGAGCTTGCGCACATTACGAATGTGTTACAGGATTTTGTGGGCTTTTTAAATGATATTGAAATTATTCCGTCTCATCAAGGTATTGACGGCGCGCTCAGCTAAGACACTGCAGGATGTAGGGATATGTCCTGTAGGTTTTTTTGGAGGTAGGGAATGCAGTGGCTTAGGGATGATGGGATAGATTGACAGTGTTTTGTGTTCCTTTTTGGCTGTCCCTTGCATTGAAAGATAATGTTTTGTCTTTTGGGTGGCTAATCTTTGGACCTTTTCAACCTAATAAAAAGTATTAGACTACAAATGTCCTCGTTTTAAAATAAAAAGCCTATCCTTTTATATTTCATCAGGTTGCATTGTAGCTACATGTCAACTATGTTAATAGCAATTGCTTAACCGTGTTATTTAAAATTTGATGAATTGAGATCAATCAATGAAGGTGGGATACTAAAAAATCAGTAAGAAATTTGGTCTTAAAACATTTTTAAATTTGCCCGCTTTAGGTAAGAAGTTTTATTATATTTGCGCCATTAAAATAATGTTAGGCACATTTAATGCTGATTATTTTGATAATTAATTGCCAGATTGCCTTATGGCAATAAATAATATTGATATTGGTCCCGTAGTTCAACGGATAGAATAGAAGTTTCCTAAACTTTAGATATGAGTTCGATTCTCGTCGGGACCACTAAGTAAAAATATAAACCCTTGTTAGTTAGTTGCTTGCAAGGGTTTTGTGTTTGAATGCTTACAGTTTTACTCAAACTTTTTTGCCGAAATGCCCACACTGTCTTTTACCCTGTTTCTTCTAGCGTCCTAATTTTCAGGTAGGCAACTTGTCAAGAATTCTTTTTGACTTTACGCTTGTGGATATATTGAAGGGTAATTGGATGTGACCCCACCAGAATATTTCTTATGGGTATAATGGATTAGCTTTAAGCTGATTTGCATAGTATAAACAGTAATAACTCTAGTGTAAAAATGGTGTAAACAAAACGCCATTGAAAATAGAATTTTTACACAGAAAACTGTCCCAAAAGTATTTTAAATAATTTAAACGATTGATAACGTATTTGTTGCGATTAAGGATTGAAAGAAGGTTCAAATCCTTTATTTAAAATTAAAGCGCTGATAGTCAGCGCTTTAATCGTTAAGTGGAGCCGAAGGGAGTCGAACCTTTCGATTTAAATATCTGTAAATCAGTATTTTATGCTGTATTCCTTGCTTTAAGGCACCTAATGCTCACCTCTATTTTTTTAATGCAAATTCTTTGCTGTAAAGATACGAAAATAGCCGGAATCTGCACAAAATAAATATCAAATCAAGACCAAGTAAGCATCTGTAAAAAGCTATTTGGGTAGCCCCTATATAAGAGATAAATTTAAAGTGTTCAATGGAAGATATCTATCTATACATCCAACTGAGTCTGAAGTCCTGAACTCGATTTTGCCGTTATGCGAAACGTTAATATTGATTAGTTATGTGGGGCCGCTAGATATATTAAAAGCTATTTATTTTGCCACTATGATAYCGATATTTCGTTTGCTCTTGTAGAAACCTGCGACAGGCCCTGGAAGAAAAGTAAAAGAAACTATTGCCTACTTGTTTGACACAGAAATTAAAAAAGCATATAATTTCACGAAAATGTTTTCTTGCGC